>CAKMKL010000001.1 GCA_927443375.1 uncultured Paenibacillus sp.
GTGTCGCATGAGATGAAGGAGAGTGTATTTCGTGATGAGAAGAACGCACTCGAGGGCTCGATAAAAGCGCTGGCAGACAAATATGCTTTATTTGAGGAAGAGCAGAAGCAGCTGCGCCGGGCAAAATTCAGCCAGACCAGACAGATGGTGGTATACAAGAACCTGCTGCATTCATTGCAAAAAGGGTTTGAGGTACTGGAAGCGGTAGACCGGCATTATTTCCAGGCGGAGCGGACGGGGCGGACGGATGAGCTGTTTGACCGGCATTTAGAACAGCTGATCAAATACCATGAGTACATTCTGCTTAAGTTCGAAGACAAGCTGAAGCCGGGTGCTAATGAATCGGAGCCGCTCGGAGACGACAACGACAGTTTTCTGAATGCGGCGATTCAGGGCTATGACCCTGAGAAATCGGGACAATTACGCTTGTCAGTTGTAGCTGCGGCGATTTATGATTATGGGTACCAGCTCGAACGCCTCGATAAACTGGCGGATCAGATCCACCGGCAGATTAGCGATGAGAAGGAATAACTCCACTTTTAAGCTAAATGCAAAAAATCCGGCCCCAGAGGCCGGATCCTACACATACTAATAAAACATCCTAGAGAACGTTGCGAAACTCTGTACGACTTGAAAACGTGCAGCGAAATTGTTAAAATATAAGGATATCGAAAGATGAGAAGTTTTAGACATAGATAGTCAATATAATTATACCACGTACGAATTGTAATGTCAACCTTCCAAAGGGGATGAAATGCATTGGAGAAACATGATAGCGAGTGGCAAGCGGAACAAGAGAGGGTAACGGGAATTACAAAGCTGCTTACTGCCCGTATCCGGCAATTATCAGAGGAGCTTGGTCTTCATCGTAGTGATGTCGTAGATATGCGTAAAGACTTCTGGGAAGAGGTTACCGTGAACTTCAGCAGCCCGGATGATCTGGGTGAAACTTCTACAAGCCTGCGGCAGCAGGCGCAAATTCTGAATGAACGTGAGCGCCACCACCTGCAGTCCAGCAAAGCGCTTAAGAAATATAAGAAGCTGGTAGTCTCCCCGTATTTCGGCCGGATTGATTTCTCTGAAAGCAGAGACAGCGCGGCAGAAAAGATCTATCTCGGAATCGGATCATTAATGGAGGATAACGGCACAGTCCTGATTTATGACTGGCGGGCGCCGATTTCCAGCCTGTATTACGACGGTGCACCCGGTCCCGCTGCTTATGAGACGCCGGGCGGCCTGGTGAGCGGAACCATGGAGCTTAAGCGCCAGTTTGTAATCGATAACGGCATTATTGAGGTAATGTTCGATACCGGGATGACCATCGGTGATGAATTGCTCCAACAGGTGCTTAGCCACAGTGCGGATGACCGGATGAAGAGTATTGTCGCAACGATTCAAAAAGAGCAGAATGCTGTAATCCGAAATGACCGGAGCCGGATGCTGGTGGTCCAAGGGGCGGCCGGCAGCGGCAAAACATCCGCAGCGCTGCAGCGGGTCGCCTATCTGCTCTACAAATACCGCGAGGTGCTGCAGGCAGATCAGATGCTTCTGTTCTCACCGAATCCGTTGTTTAACAGCTATGTATCCACGGTTCTGCCTGAGCTTGGCGAAGAAAACATGCAGCAGACTACATTCCAGATGTATCTGGAACACCGGCTGGGCCAGGAATTCCAGCTGGAGGATGTGTTCAGCCAGACGGAGAGCCTGCTCAACGCGCCGGATGGTCCGGCTGCGGCTGTGCGCCGTGAAGGAATTGGCTATAAATCCTCCGTTGCTTTTCTGGATGCCATCCGGCGTTATGTGAATCTGCTGGAACATGAGGGCATGAAATTTAAACCGCTGATGTTCCAGGGACGGGCAGTTGTCAGCAAAGAAGAGATGGAACGGCAGTTTTATGCATATGACTCTAATATTAAGCTGGCGAACCGTATCGACCTTATGACAGGCTGGCTGCTCAAAAAAATAGCCGCTTTCAGAGTGGAAGAACGCGGTGCCTCATGGGTAGAAGATCAGATTGAATTGCTTGATTCAAGCGATT
>CAKMKL010000002.1 GCA_927443375.1 uncultured Paenibacillus sp.
GAAATCCAAACATAACAGCGGCCGGAAGTCCAAACATTCCCCGCAGTTTCGGCTCCAGCCTATTCAGCAGTTTTCTAGCTCACTTTATAGCCACCACAGGAGGGAATAATATGACACTTAATATCGGAATCGTAGGCACCGGCTGGTTCTCCAAAGTACACGCGGATTTGCTGGCGGGAATGGAGGATGTAGCGCTCAAAGCCGTATGCGGCAGCAGCCAGGCCAAGGGTGAAGACATGGCCCGGCCTTACGGGGCTGAAGGCTATGGGGAAATTACGGACATGCTGGATGCCCAGAAGCTGGACGCAGTCTATATTTGTGTGCCTCCGCAATCGCACGGGGCGATAGAGCGGGCGCTGATTAGACGGGAAATTCCATTCTTCATCGAGAAGCCGCTGGGCTCGAGCACGGAAATTCCGGCCAGCCTCCTGCAGGATATCAAGGAGCATAATCTGCTGACCTCGGTGGGCTATCACTTCCGCTATCAGGAGAATATCCAGCGGCTGAAGACGGCGCTGGAAGGCGATAAGGTAGGCATGATCGTCGGACAATGGATGGGCGACATGCCGGGCGTAGCCTGGTGGCGCAATCAGGAGCAGTCCGGTGGACAATTTACCGAACAGACCACTCATATCGTGGACCTGCTGCGGTATCTGGCCGGTGAAGTAACGGAGGTCTATGGGCTGTTCGGCAACCGGATCATGCATGAGCGGCATGAAGGAGTGACCGTGTCCGATGTGGGCACTGTATCGCTGAAGCTGGCAAGCGGTATTATCGCGAACATCTCCAATACCTGCGTGCTGCCCGGCGGGGTGGGCCGCTGCGGCATCAGCTTCTATAATGACAACGGGCTTCTGGACTGGAATCCCGAGCGTCTGCTGGAAACGCGCAGCGGTGACAGTAAAGAATATGTGAGCACAGGGAATCCTTATCTTACGGAGAGCGAAGCGTTCCTGCATGCGGTACGGACCGGAGACCGTTCGCGTATTCTGAGTGATTATGAGGACGGCTACAAGACGCTGAAAGTGACCTGCGCAGCTTTTGATTCAGCGCAGAGCGGCCTGCCGGTTAAGCTCTAACCAAGTAGAAACGGCTATACCGTCCTTTAAAGACGGTAACCGTTTCTGATATTTAGAAAAAAAAGCCCGGCTAATCCGTATTACGGATCAGCCGGGCTGTGGCCCAAGCGGGGTCGGCCTAGTGGAGGAAAACAGTGAGTAGCGCAGGCGCAAGGCCAATGGAGAACAGCGCTGTCAGAATCATAGCGATACTTGAGATGGTGCCGGTCAGAGAGCTGAACTCGAAGGCCTTGGAGGTACCGGTACCGTGCGCAGCGGTTCCCAGCGATACACCGCGCGCAATTTCATTGTCAATGCGGAAGAGGCGAAGTACGGAAGGTCCCATCATCGTTCCCAGTACACCGGTCAGGATGACAAAAACAGCCGTGATGCTCGGGACGCCGCCGATGCTTTGCGAAATGCTCATGGCGATCGGTGTAGTTACCGACCGGGGCACAAGACTGGTAGCCAGCTCACCGCTTAAATGCAGCCATTTGGCCAGCAGCATGGAAGAGAGAACGGCAATTACTGTACCAGAGAGCACGCCAGCCGCAATTTCGGCGGCGTGCTTTTTGAGCACCTTGAAGTTTTTATGTAGTGGGATCGCAAAGGCGATAGTCGCCGGCTGCAGCAGCTTAGTCAGCCACTGGCCCCCCGCATTGTAAGAGTCATAAGGAATTCCCGTCACCAGCAGAATGCTGATAATAATCAGCGGGGTGATGATGAGCGGAGAGAAATACATTTTGCCGCTGGAAGTATAGATCCGTTTCGCCAGCAGATAGACCAGCAGGGTGAGGCCGAGCAGAAGCATTCCTGTAATCATGAGTCTCTACGCTCCTTTACTTTATAAATTGCGCCGGTAAGCAGTCCGGAGCCGGCCATGACGGCAAAGGTTCCGACAAGGACCACCGCCAGCACCTGAAGGCCGTCTGCCTCAAGCAGTCTTGAATATTTCATCACTCCCACAGCGGAGGGAATGAAAAACAGCAGCAGTTCAGCAAGCAGCCAGGAGGCACCGACCTCGACCCAGTTCAAACGGACCGTACCGGATTCCAGCAGCAGGAACAAAATGATCATCCCGATGATACTTCCGGGAATGGGAATATGCAGCATAGGAGTTAGGGTATTAATAAGCATGGAGAAAGCCGTAAGTCCGGCAACCTGCAGCAAGCCTAGAGTTATTTTTTTCATAAGGCTTCGCTCCTTTCATTCTAATGAAAGTTTACAACAATTATTTTCATAGGTAAAATGAATATAACGAATAAGTGACATTCCTTTTGTCTATATATGAGGTGAGGATATGGAAATCAGACAGCTGCAGTATTTTGTGCAGGCGGCAAGGCTGAACAGCTTCTCGAGAGCGGCGGAATCCCTGTTTATTACCCAGCCGACGATCAGCAAAATGATCCGCAATCTGGAGGAAGAGCTTGGAGCAGACCTTTTTTACCGTGAAGGCAAAAGCATAAGATTAACCGATGCGGGTGAGATCCTGCTGGCAAAAGCGCAAAATATTGTAGAGTCCTTCGTCAGCCTCTCTTCCGAGCTGGACGGTCTGCGCAATCTGCAGCGCGGCCATATCCGTATCGGTCTGCCGCCTATGGTCGGGGCAAGCTTTTTCCCAGCGGTCATCGGGGAGTTTCACCGGCGTTATCCCGACGTGACCATCCGTCTGCATGAAGACGGAGCCAAAAAAGTTGAAGATGACGTGGAGACGGGGCTGCTGGACATCGGGGCCATTGTGCTTCCTGTAAATACGGCTAAATTTCACTGCTTTACTTTTGTGGAAGAGAAGCTGGAGCTTCTGGTGCCGGTAGGGCACCGTCTGGCAGGTGCAGACTTTGTTGCCCTGAAGGAACTGGAGGCGGAGGAGTTTGTGCTGTTCCGCGAGGATTTTGCCCTGCATGACCGGATAATCACGGAATGCGTGAAGGCTGGGTTTCAGCCGAAGGTCGTGTATGAGAGCTCGCAATGGGACTTAATCAGCCGGATGGTGGCAGCCGGAATGGGGATCGCCTTACTGCCGGAGACGATCTGCCGGGATATGGACCGTACACGGATTGCAGTTATTCCGTTGACAGAGCCGGTCATTCCCTGGCAGCTTGGCATGATCTGGCGCAGAGACCGCTATTTGTCCTTCGCAGCGAAGGAATGGATTGCTTTTGCCATGCGGGTGCTTGGGGAACGTTACCTTCTCCCGGAACAAGCGGGAAAAAATGAATAAATGAAAATTTACACTTGTAATATCTTCGACAAATTTTTCTTTTTTTTCAAAATATGTTTTTTGGCATCATGCCTTATGATAGTGGAGAAGTTGATAGAGGGCAGGTGACTAAACGTGAATTTTTACCGGACTCCCCATGAAGAGCCTAGAAGAGATTATAGAGAAGATGAGTTATTTATTACTATAGAGAGCCTTAGAAGCGAGCTGCTGGAGGTAGCGCAGGAACGCAGCCTCAGCGACCATACGGTTGTGGAGCTCAGCCAGCGGCTGGACGGATATATTGTCCTGGCCCAGAACAAAATGATGGAGAGTCTGCGGAGCCGCCAGAATGAAGACGTCCCGTACGGGAAAATCACCAAAAGCAAGCGGATTAGAAGCAAAGCAGCCTTCCAGCAGTAATGCTTACTGCAGCTGTAGCCTGAATTTTGTAATAGAGATATCAGGTTCCATTCCTTCGCTGCTTTACCAGGATAAGCCATTAAAATTAATTAAGTGTTTATATTTAAGGTCCCGCTCCCGCGGGGCCCTTTTGTTGTGCTTTCTATAGTCATCCCCTATAATGGCAATTAATAGAAGAGTCTATTTTAGCCGCTGAGGGAGGCGCCGGGTGGAGATGAAACTGACAACATTACGCTCCGAAATCGAGAATAATCTGTTCCGCTCCGGATATAACCTCGCCTCATTTGCGAAAGTATCCGGCCTCAACCGGGGGAGTCTGAGCGCCATTCTTCACGGCAATCCGCCTAAGCCGGTTTCCCTGGGACAACTGGATGCGCTCACGAAGGCCTTTGGATTTCCGGAGGGATGGTTCTATACCCTTTATGTAGATGAATGCTTCAGTGAAGACAAGGTCTCGCGCCGCAGGGTGGAGCCCTTTTTAATCCGTTGTGTGGAGACCGGTAAACAGCAGTGTATCGATGAAATACTAAACAGAATCATGGAATATCCCAAGCCGCTGGATGTGGTCTACTCGGTAGCGGAGAAATTATTTGCCGGCGGGAAGATTCAGGAAGCAAAGGCCTTATATAAAATCATTGTTGAACATGAGCAGGACAACTCGTCAGAACGTCTGGCCATCAGCCAGTACCGTATCTTCAAATCGCTGGAATCTGTTGTGGACATGGAGGAGATGCTGCGGGCGGTTATCACCTTTGAGCCGTTCCGCGGCCGCATTCCAGATCATCTGCAGCTGGACGGGCTGCTTAAGCTGGCAAATGTCTGCTTCACGCTGCACCGGTGGTCGGACATGGAGAGATACACTGATGAGCTGAGGGCACTGGCCGACGGGATTTACCGGGAGCAGCTGAGGAAGAAGACGGGCAGACGTACGGAAGAGTTGTGTTTGCTGCGGCCGCTCGTGCTGTATTATGCCCATGGACATTTAATGAAGGCGACAGCGCTCACCAAACAGGGGAGATATGAAGATGCCCAAAAGTTTACGGCTATGTATGCTGACCTGGGCTGGTTTGAACTCCTGGATGAAGAGGGGCTGCGCATCGTCGATGCCTTCCGTTCCTTTGCCGTTGGCAATAGCTTTACCCTGGAAATGCAGGTGGGGAATTTTGTGGTTCTGCCGGAGTATACAGCATATATGGCGAAGCAGCCGAGTGAGATTCTGCCCGGCCTGGTGAGTATTCTGGAGGCTGCCAACCGTTTCGGTTATTCTGTGGATCATGTACTGGAACAGTTTTCGGCGGAAATGGCCCGGTTTGAACAGCTTCAGGATCGCCTCAACATTGAACGGATCTACCGGCTCGGGTATCAGCTGGCTTTATACTATTCAGAACGCAGCCAATATACGCGGGGGATCGATTATATTTTGCAATGTCTCAAGGCAGCAATTCAGCTTAACAGCGTCAAAGACATCCTCGAATGTGTGACCTTATTTGAAGAGAACCGCGAGAGTGCGGGCGGGCAGCAGCTGCTGCGCTACGGTGAACTCCTAAAAGGACTAAGAAAAAATCAGGAGCTGGCTGCGAACAGGGAGCGGCGTTCTGCCATGGCAGAGCGTTCAATCTGAGCGGCCGCTCAAGTGAGTGAAAACCAACTGCTCCTCCGCCCCGGCGGGGGAGTTTTTGCGTGCTGCAGCGCTGCTGATTTGTTCGTCATTCCGTAATATTTGATAGCGCATTCAATGTTTGACAAAGAAATGTATTGAAAATATAATTAGGTAGCCTAATTAATATTGTATTTAATTATTAGTATACCTAACTAAAATAGGGGATGGGAAGCATCGGGATAAACAATGAAAATCCAGTCGCACAAAAGCTGTTTATGGCTCTGCGGCAGCTGCGCAAAGCACATGTGCACCAGGCTGTTGAAGGGCATAAGCCAAGTGAAATGACTTTACTGATATGCCTTGCAAGAAAATCGCGTTCTGCCGAGGAAGGGCTCAAGGTTTCCGAAATCAGCCGTTTGCTGGGCATAACACCTCCTACAGTTACGCAGCTTATCAACAGCCTAGAGGCCAAAGACATGGTAGAGAGACAACCGGATCCTTCTGACCGGAGAGTGGTGCGCATCCGGCTGACGGAGCAGGGCAGAGTGATTACAAGAAAAGCAAGAGATCACATGGATGCTTCGCTGAACAGGCTGGTGGAGTATTTGGGTGAAGAAGAGAGCAACCTTCTGGCGGATCTCCTGCTGAAGGTGCAGGGGTTTATAGAAGAAAATCCGCGGCCTGACCTAGACCGGTTACAAATGAACGGAGATGAGAAACATGATTAAATTGTTAAAAGGACTTAAGCCCTTTCGGTGGGGCGTTGCAGCTGTATTAATTCTAGTCTTTCTGCAATCCATGGGCGATCTGTATCTTCCAACCCTGATGTCCGACATCGTGGATAAAGGAATCGTACATGGCGACCGCGACTATATCTGGCAGATCGGTGCCTATATGCTGCTTGTGGCAGGCGGCGGTGCGCTTTGCTCCGTGATTGCCAGTTATTTGTCGGCAAAGGTAGCCGCCGGCTTCGGGAAAAACACCCGCTCGAGAATGTTCAAACATGTAGAGAATTTTACGCTGCATGAATTTGACAAAATCGGCACAGCTTCACGGATTACACGCACTACTAACGATAGTACCCAGGTACAAACCGTATTGAC
>CAKMKL010000003.1 GCA_927443375.1 uncultured Paenibacillus sp.
ATTGTACGATGCTGTGATGATCAAGGATAATCATATCAAGGGAGCGGGAGGCATTCGTCAGGCTGTAGGCCGGGCCCGGGCGAATATTCCGCATACCATGACCATTGAAGTTGAGACCGCGAGCATTGGCAGACAAAATTAATATCCAGTTCATCCAGTACTACGGCATCCGGTAAAAGATAGCGCAGCATTTCCTCAGGCTCAAGTCCCTGATCCAGCAGGGTAGTAACAGATGGCATAGCGCCTACTGCTTGTTCAATCTCAGTAATTTCAGCATCGGTAAGACCTGGAAGCAGCTGGATGATAAATCCTCCAGCGACACTCACAGAGTTATCCGGTTCAACCAATACGCCCAGCCCGACCGCCGCAGGTGTCTGCTCTGAAACGGCAAAGTAGTAGGTGAAATCATCGCCAAGCTCACCTGAAATAATAGGTACGCTTCCGCGATAAGGCTCCTTCATCCCCAGATCCTTGCTCACATCAATAAATCCTTCGGTGCCTACAGCACCGGCCACATCCAGTTTGCCAAGACTGTTGCTGGGCAGATGCACATGCGGATTGCTCACGTAACCGCGAACTTCCCCAAGAGCATTCGATTCAGCCGTAATCTGTCCAATCGGGCCGTTTCCTTTGACCATAATTGCCAGCTTCTCTTCTCCTTTGAGCATAGCGCCCATCATGGCTGCTGCGGTTACTGTACGGCCCAGTGCGGCTGTAGCCGTCGGGTACGTATCATGTCTGCGCCGCAATTCATCAACGAGTGCTGTCGTGCGGACAGCAAATGCCCGGACTCTTCCGTCCAGTGCAGTCCCCCGGATCAGCCGGTCTTTTTTGGTTTCCATTGGGTGCATATCCCTCCACTCTCTTAGCCTCGTTCAGGCTTTTTTATCTTTATTGGTTACGGTCATAAATAATACGCAAGCCTTCCAGTGTCAGCATAGGATTAACCTCATCTATACAGTCCGTCTCCCCGGCAATAAGCGTAGCAAGCCCGCCTGTTGCTATGACCTTCAGTACCGGCGCATTCATTTCCTGCTTGATTCTCCGTACGATTCCCTCAACCTGGCCGGCATAACCAAAAATAATCCCGGCTTGCATGGCATGCACCGTATTGCGTCCAATTACCTTCTTGGGTTTCTCGAGCTCTATTCTCGGCAGTTTGGATGCCCGCTGATACAGGGCCTCGGTAGAAATACCGAGCCCCGGTACAATGGCCCCGCCAAGATAATTGGCACCGGCATCAATACAGTCGAAGGTAGTTGCAGTCCCGAAGTCCACAACCACTAGCGGGCATTTATACTGTTCGATAGCCGCAACAGCGTTTACAATCCGGTCAGCCCCTACTTCACGGGGATTCTCATACCGCAAATTAAGACCGGTCTTAATTCCGGGACCAACCAGCAGCGGATCTTTGCCGATATACTTTACACACATCTCAACGATTACTTGGACAAGTGGAGGGACAACAGAGGAGATAATAACGCCCTCCACATCTTTAAACGATATGTTCGACATATGGAACAAATTATGAATCAGCACGCCGTATTCATCGGCCGTAGATTGACGCGCAGTGCTGAGCCGGAAATGGTGCAGCAGCTCACGCTTCCGGTAAACACCGAGCACAATATTGGTATTGCCGATATCAACCGCCAGTATCATGAGAGAGGCGCCTCCTTCTTGGCATTCAGATCCAGACTGATGTCCAGACTAGTGAAGGAATAGGTCAACCGTCCAACAGAAATCACATCCACGCCTGATTCAGCAATGCTGCGAACAGTCTCCAGGGAAACATTCCCCGAAGCTTCGGTTTTGACATGCGGTGATTTGGTCTTAATTCTTCTTACGGCTTCTTTCATCAGCTCAGGTGCCATATTGTCCAGCATTATAATATCTGCTCCAGCAGCTAAAGCCTCCTCAACCTGCTCAAGGCTCTCGGTCTCAACTTCAATGGTCATGGTATGCGGAATATTCGCCCGGGCCCGGCCTACAGCCTGACGAATGCCTCCCGCTCCCTTGATATGATTATCCTTGATCATCACAGCATCGTACAATCCGAACCGGTGGTTCGCCCCGCCGCCAACGCGGACAGCGTACTTCTCCAGCATCCGGTGTCCAGGTGTAGTCTTACGGGTGTCAACAAGCCGTGTAGGCAGACCATTCAGCACTTCTACAAAAGCGGCTGTCCGTGAAGCAACACCGGACAATCTCTGCATCAGGTTAAGCGCGAGCCGCTCCCCGGTCAGAATTGCGTGCGTGCTTCCTTCCACTTCCGCAATTACCGTTCCCTTGGAAACGGACTGCCCTTCTTGAACCAGCGCCGTAAATACAAGCGACGGATCCACAACCTCAAAAACCAGCTCTGCCACAGGCAGGCCGCAGATGATACCGGCTTCCTTCGCATGGATAATTCCCTTGGATTCGTGTCCTGCGGGAATCGTCGTCCGGGTTGTAATATCACCCGAACCGACATCCTCCTGCAGCCAGCCCTTGATTAATTGTACTAATTCTTCGTTGTATCCATTAAACATCATCACTTAATTCCTCCACTATTCCGAGATCGCGAATCTGGAGCAAATGTTTCTGCCACTTCGCATCATCCCTTAGCGGATAATCCTCACGGTAATGTGCTCCACGACTCTCCTGCCGCGCCAAAGCCGATTCTGTAATCAGCAGACAGCAGGTAAGCATGTTGGCAAACTCATATTCCTCACGTTTGGTTAGAGCAGAGCCAAAAATCGGCAGCTGCCTTTTTAGTTCTTCCAGCCCTTTTTCCAGCATTTCCTCATTCCGCCGGAGGCCGGCATAACGCACCATTACCTTTTGCAGCTTAAGCCGACGTTCGACTATAGCTTGGGTCGGGGATTCCACCCGTCCTTCATCACACCCGGCGGATGCGATATCCCGGCCAAGCGGCGGAAGCTGGCGGATACGTTCAATAATCCGCCGTCCAAATACAATGGCCTCGGATAAGGAATTGCTGGCCAGGCGGTTTGCTCCCTGTACTCCGGTCGAAGAAACCTCGCCGCAGGCAAACAGCCGGGCGATATTGCTTTCTCCGTTCAGATCAGTCTTAATGCCCCCCATCATATAATGCGCAGCAGGAGCCACAGGAATCCAATCACTTGTAATATCGAGCCCGTAACTCATACATGTCTCATATATCGTCGGGAACCGGTGTTTAACCATATCTGCAGGCTCATGTGTAATGTCGAGGTAAACGAAGGTAGACTTGGTGAGCTCCATCTCACTGATAATTGCCCGGGCTACAATGTCACGGGGTGCCAATTCCAGCAGCTCATGATAACGCTCCATGAACCGTTCGCCATTAATGTTGCGCAAGACAGCTCCCTCACCGCGTACAGCCTCGGATATTAGAAATCGTGGTGCTCCGGGATAACTCAGTGCTGTCGGATGGAACTGGATAAATTCCATATCCCGCACATGGGCCCCAGCCCGGTAGGCTATCGCTACCCCATCCCCGGTCGCAACCTCGGGATTCGTAGTATAGCGGTACAGTTGCCCCGCTCCCCCTGAGCAGAGAATTGTGGCATCGGCTTGCAGGAACAGTCTTCCGCCGCCTGGACGCTGCACCAGCGCACCTACGCATTCTCCCCCGTCAGTAATAAGATCTATAACAAAATGGTCATCCCAGATTTCAATATTCTCATGCTGCTGGACTTGTTCCGCGAGTGCACGGACAATTTCATAGCCGGTAGCATCCCCATTAGCATGAAGGATACGGCGGTGGCTGTGTGCTGCTTCCTGAGTTAAAGCCAGTACACCATTTTCCTTATCGAATATGGTGCCGAGCCGGATCAGTTCACGTACCCCCTCCGGACCTTCATGCACCAATACATCCACTGCTGCAGAAGAGTTAAGACCCGCTCCAGCCATTAGGGTGTCCTGGCGGTGGTAGACTGGTGAATCATCTTCTGAGAATACTGCAGCAATTCCGCCCTGTGCATACCGGGTATTGCTCTCCATCAGCGATTTCTTGGTAATCATAATAACCTTCCGGTCTTCACTCGCTTTAATTGCTGTGAACAATCCGGCAATCCCCGAGCCGATTACAAGGCAGTCTGTCTTTACTGCAGGGAGCTCACGAAGATCAAAATCTACTAAATATTGTGGAATCATGACCGCTTTTCACCTGTTTCAACGAAAGAGTAGCGCATGCTACCGGACTTGTAGCATGCGCTCTAGGGAGGTTCTGGCTTTGTCGGCGACAGCGGGCGGTACGTAAATCTGCGGCTTCATCGTCTCCAGGCATTTTACCAGTTTCTTTAGATTATTAACTTTCATATTAGGGCAGACAAGGAACTTTGTCGCAAAGTGGAATTCCTTATCCGGACTGTCTTTGCGCAGCTGGTAGCCAGTGCCGTCCTCTGTTCCAACGATAAACTGCCGGCGGTCCGATTTCCGGCAATACTCAATGATCGAGGTGGTGCTGCCTACATAATCACCCATCGCAACTACTTCAGGGCGGCATTCCGGATGTACCACAAATTCTGCTTCCGGATATTTGGCTCTCATTTCAATAACATCTTTAACCGTGAGCATATCATGAGTGTTGCAATAACCTTCCCAGATAATAAGCTTCTTGCCGGTCTGTTCCTGAACATAATTGCCCAGATTCTTGTCCGGCACCCAGATGATTTCCTCCGCGTCGAGCGATTCAATCACCTTGACGGCATTGGCTGAGGTACAGCAAATATCCGTTTCCGCCTTAATCTCAGCCGACGAGTTAATATAGGTGACCACCTTGGCGTTCGGATGCTGCGCCTTGAGCTTGCGGAGCCCATCCACATTGACCATATCCGCCATTGGACAGCCTGCACGTTCGTCCGGAATCAGTACGGTTTTGTTCGGGGCAAGAATTTTGGCGCTTTCGCCCATGAAATGTACCCCACAGAATACGATAACCTCCGCATCGGTCTCCGCTGCCTTTTGAGCCAGTAAAAAAGAATCCCCCCGGAAATCCGCTACCTCCTGAATTTCATCACGCTGATAATAATGAGCCAAAATAATTGCATTCCGTTCCTTCTTAAGCTGTTCGAGGCGCTCACGAAGTTCACGGTTCTGTTCCTGCTTGCGCTCAAGCGCCAGAGCTTCCACGGTCTGTTCTCCCCCTTAATTCTTATGGCTAATCAAAGCCGGACATTCATTATACCAGTTACCCGCTGCATTCAGATATGCAGAGCCACTCAGCTCTGCTATTTCAAGGTATATTTATTATTTAATATTTAATCACTAATGTACACAACGTTCCACCCCCTGTCAATGTGACCAGGCAAGCAGCAGCGCCCTACATAGGCTGCACATAGACATAGAACCCCGGGCATATCCATGCTGATATTACAAAAAAACCGGAGAACCCATGGGTTCTCCGGTCGAACTGTATACTCTTTATTCAGTCGCGAGCAACTTAGACCAGGCTTCCGCCGCCGTTTTTATTGCCGCTGTTCGGATCATTTCCATCCTCGGAATCCGGTTTGTTCGGGATATCCTTGGTCAGATCAGGCAGTGTAGCTGAATCATCATCGGTTTTGCCCTGAATACGAACACGCACATCACCAATAGAATCAATGACTGGCTCTCCAGCTTCATGAGTAACCCCTGGCACTTCTTCTGGTTTGCCATCCTCAGTCAGGTATCCTTGCTCAATCAGTTCTTTGATCTGATCAAGTTCCAGCGTTTCCTTCTCAAGGAGGGTGTTAGCAATCAAGTGCATTTCCTTAGAATACTTAGTCAACAGCTCACGGCAGCGATCGTAGCAGCTGCGGATAAAGCTCTGCATTTCCTGATCGATTTCATAAGCAATGGAATCACTGTAATTCTGCTCGTGTCCGATATCACGGCCAAGGAATACCTGGCCTTGGGATGTGCCGAACTGCATGGGTCCCAGCTTATCACTCATACCATATTGCATAATCATGCTGCGCACGATGCTCGTTGCCTGCTGGAAGTCACTGTAGGCTCCTGTACCGATCTCGCCGATAAACATTTCTTCGGCAACACGTCCGCCGAGGAGTCCGGTTACCCTATCAAGCAGTTCCTTCTTGGTAACAAGCATGCTGTCTTCCTTAGGAAGCATAATGACATATCCGCCTGCGCGTCCGCGCGGGATAATGGTAACCTTGTGAACCATATCCGCATGCTCCAGGAAATAACCTGCGATGGTGTGTCCCGCTTCATGGTAGGCCACGATACGTTTCTCACGATCACTGATCACGCGGCTGCGCTTCTCGGTACCGACAATTACACGGTCGATGGCTTCATCTACTTCGCGCATGGTAATATCCTTACGGTTACGGCGGGCAGCGAGGAGTGCCGCTTCATTCAGCAAATTCTCCAGATCGGCACCGGTAAACCCGGTAGTACGCTTAGCGATAACATCAAGTCTTACGTCCTTCGTAAGCGGCTTATTGCGGGAGTGAACCTTCAGTACAGCTTCACGGCCTTTCACATCAGGGCGGTCAACCGTAATCTGACGGTCAAAACGTCCCGGACGGAGAAGCGCCGGATCAAGTATGTCTGCGCGGTTAGTAGCCGCGACGATGATAATGCCTTCGTTGCCGCCAAAGCCGTCCATCTCGACGAGCAATTGGTTGAGCGTCTGTTCGCGTTCATCATGTCCGCCGCCGAGTCCGGCGCCGCGTTGACGGCCCACTGCATCGATCTCATCAATAAAGATGATACATGGAGCATTCTTCTTGGCATTCTCGAACAGGTCACGTACACGGGAAGCACCGACACCGACGAACATTTCTACAAAGTCAGAACCGGAAATACTGAAGAAAGGAACGCCTGCTTCACCGGCAACTGCACGAGCCAGCAAGGTTTTACCAGTCCCTGGAGGACCGACCAGCAGTACACCCTTAGGAATACGGGCACCTACTGCAGCAAACTTACGCGGATCCTTCAAGAACTCGACCACTTCAACCAGTTCCTGTTTCTCTTCATCAGCACCAGCAACATCCTCGAAGCTGATTTTCTTCTTCTCTTCATTGTACAGGCGGGCTTTGCTCTTGCCGAAGTTCATCACTTTGCCGCCGCCGCCCTGTGCATTATTGAACAGGAAGAAGAACAGGATGAACATAATCACCAGCGGGATAATGGAAGAAAGGAATGTCAGCCAGATGCTGTCACCTTCCATTTTCTTCTGGGTTAACTCTACGCCATTGGAATCGCTGGCGGATATGAGTTCATTGATGGCTGCATCAGTAGGAGGAACATATGTGGAGAAGCTTTTCGATTTGGCATCAGTCGGCAAATTTTTGTATTCACCGGTAACCAGAAATGCGTTACCTTCAAACTGAATCGTCATGCTCTTCACATTGTTCGTTTTGATCTCCTGCCGTAACTCATCGTATCTAGGGAAATCGGCGGATTCATTTCCATTGCTAACAAACTGGACAATGCCCACCACGACTAAAAATAAAATCAAATAAAAACCAGAATTCCGGATGAACCGATTCATCCCCTACCTCCTCTCACAACGCTCAAGTTATTGTACCATAGCCTGCCCGGAGTCCTCAAATAACATCAGGCCCGGGAATCTGATCCGTAGATCTAAGGCTGTCGATTAGTTCATTTGGAATAAATTTCAGGCTTCAGCACACCGACATAAGGGAGGTTCCGATATAGCTCGGCATAGTCCAGTCCGTAGCCGACCAGGAATGCATCAGGAATCACAAAACCGGTATATTCGGCTTCAAGATTAACTGCACGGCCTGACGGTTTGTCGAACAGGGTGACTACTTTGACAGAAGCAGCGTTGCGGCCCTGCAGCATGTCAATCAAATAGCTGAGCGTAAGACCGCTGTCGATAATGTCCTCAACAATAAGAACATCGCGGCCTTCAACTGATGTGTCCAAATCCTTGATGATTTTGACAATACCGGATGATTTGGTCGTACCGCCGTAGCTGGATACTGCCATAAAGTCCATCTCAACGGGTACTGTAATGACTTTAACCAAATCTGCCATAAAGATAAACGCGCCTTTTAGCACACAGATCACTAAAGGCGTGCGTCCTGCATATTCTTCGCTCAGCTGGGCGCCGAGCTCCCTGATTCTTTGTTGAATTTCCTCTTGGCTGATCAAGATTTCCTGAATATCGTTCTGCAACTTGCGAACCTCCTAAGTTATACTATGAAAGACTTACAGCGACCATTACGTTTCTCCGCTATTCTCCAGTTCTTCCAGAGTTAAGAGCAGAACCGAGGCCGTGTGCCGCCCTACTGCGGCATGCATCGAGCGTCTTACGCCCGGAATCCAGACGATATTGCCCGAACCATCACAAACGAGGGGAATTCTAGAACGTTCGGAAGAAGGTATTTTATCATCAATATAAATATCTTTTACCTTTTTGCTTCCGTTTAATCCCATAACCCTTATGGTATCTCCAGGCAATCGGGAACGGACGGTCAGCGGCAGCACCAGCTCATCACTGTCAAACCAGGCTGACATCTTCCCGGAATCCTCCCCCTGTAAAGCAAAGCTTTCCCTCTCCAGCACCGTCATTGTCATTGCTTTTCCGATTTCCCATAGCTCAAGGCGGGAGTCGGGCAAAGACAGCCGATATGTATAGCTAACCTGCTGCTGCGGAGGCTTGGACGAGAACAAAATGGTATCGTATTGCCGCACACAGATCAGCCCCCCACCCAAATCGAGACTCCATACGGTGGGATATTCCTGCAGCGTCCCCCGGCGCACTGCTTCGATCTTGGAAAAATCCAAGGCCCGTGAATCCGCCGACAGATAATTTAATATTAGTTTAATCAAACGCCGTTGTAAAGCGGAGGGCACGGCCGCAAATGAAGCTCTCTTAAAGGTGTATTTTCCATGCTCGAACAAAACTAGCTCTTCGAAGCATTTTAACGCATTCGCCTCCATAAATTCATCTTCCGCTCCGGCAATTTCGGACAGCTGCAGAAGCGACTGCTTTACTTTAGGGTTATACTTTTCCAGCATCGGCAGCACCTCCAGCCGAACCGCATTCCGCTTATATTTCATAAGCAGGTTGCTGGCATCCGTGGCATAAGCAAACCCTTCACTCTGACACAGCCCGATAAGAGCTGTTTTGTTAATACGCAGAAAGGGGCGGATGAGTTCCACCTTTTTTTCGGTTCTTTTCCAGCGCATCCCGGCCAGTCCCGAAGGACCGCTGCCGCGCAGCAGCCGCATCAGCACCGTCTCCGCCTGATCGTCGGCATGATGCGCCAATGCGACGGCACGCGCCCCGTGCCGCTTAGCCGTTTCAATCAGAAACTGATAACGTTTCTCCCGCGCTGCCCCCTCCGGTCCCAGGCCGCTTTTCTTTACAATAGAGGGAATATCAAATTCAGCCAGCTCAAAAGGTATGCCCAGCTCATCCGCCAGCGCACGGACAAATTCAGCCTCCTCCTGAGACTCAGCTCTAAAACCGTGGTTCACATGGGCGCATATCAGATTTAGCGGTGTCCGGTTCAAGGATATTTCATGCAAAATACGCAAAAGAGCCACAGAGTCCGGTCCTCCGGAAACTGCGACTACAATGGTGTCATGGGGTGCCCACAGCTCATGCTCGGCCGCGGACTCCAGTACGTACTGCACTAGTTCATTCATTTGCTCCATTTGCGGCTTCCCTTCCTGCCTGTTAAATACGTATGTAGTATGTATAATGTCAAAAACGGAGCACCCAGTAAATTGTAAAGGCCAGCACAAACAAAGAAAGCGCAAAGGCATTCTTCAGCCAGCGGGGAGTTGCCATGACTTCCTTGGCAGGTTTACGCTGATTATAAATGTGATGCTTCCACGCCGCCGCTGCCGCCGCCGATCCGGTAAACCCGCCCTTCAGCGCCAGGCACAGCCAGGAGGAAAGCTTTTTGTCCGTCAGATTTCTGGCCAGTCTGATCAGCTCATCCACGTTCCGGGTCTGCGGAAGCTGTTGGGCAGCAACCTTCAGCCCGTCCTCATTAAGAAGGCGAAGGCACAGCACGGCAAAAGAAAAGAGGTCGTAGCTCTCATCACCTGTGCGGCTCCCGGCGTTCCAGAACCCGCGGTCATGCCATTCGGTAAATTGCTTGACACTGCGCCCCATAGGGCTTGCACCGCCATAATCTATCAGCTCAGCTTCCCCGTAATCCGATACCATTACGTTCTCCGGCTTCAGGTCCCCAAACACAAAGCCGCATTCGTGCAGCAGTTGCAGCTTCTCCAGCAGCTTCAGTCCGACCAGCCCCAGCCAGGAGGCACCGTTTTTGGCCAAAAAAAGATGCAGCGGCCGCCCCTCCACATAACGCATGACGTAAAACGGCTCATTGTCCCCGCCTTTAAAGTCATCCGATTCCAGCAAATATGAGGAGAGTGGAGATTCACGGCGAGCCCGGTGCTCACTGCGCTTACGGCAGGATTGAAGGGAAGTCAGCACATTGATTTCAGACTGCAGTTCAAGCGTGTCGTTTCCGACCTTGAGCGCATACTTCTCCCGTCTGCCTTCTCTTTGCACGAGATATACGGTTCCGTTCGCCCCTTTTCCCAGCAGCCGTTCGACAACATAGCGGTTCCCCCGCCATTTGCCTGAAATTACGGTGCCTACCGGATAGGGTGGATTAGACGACATACCCACCAATCATCCCTTCTCGTTCACCGTTGTCCTCGCTGACGCGGCGGTCAAGGTGTTCATCCAGTTTATCATAACGGTAATGCTCAAGCACCTTGAAAATCGCCGGTCCTGTCGGTGTGGCTCCTCTCATCTTCAGCCTGCTGAACAGGGAGCGGACCTCAGATACATCGCTGCTCCAGTCCATATCGAGCATGGCATCCTCGCTGCTGGAACGCCCGGGAAAATGGAATACGGCAAGCTCGCTGCGTCCTTCCCTCGCCTCCAGGCTGAGCGCCAAATCGCGGATTGCCTCCTCAACCGCACCCAGCTTAGGCTTCATGCTTGCACTTGCATCTATGAGCAGTGCAATGCGCAGCGGTGTGGTCTCTGTAAGCTCATCTACGACAGTAACGACCTGCGAACGTTTAAGCGGAGAAAGCTCTTCCAGCGAGCCTTCACCGAGTATTTTTCTCACCTCTTTATTAACCGCCTGCTGAATCGTCTGAACCACGGTCTTCCGGGTCATCATCTGCATCGTCTGCGCCAGCTGCGGCGTGCCGACGATCCGGCTGAGTCCGCCGCCGGCTTTGGCGATATCCGCAATCTCCCGGCTCCCAAGCTCCCCGATCGTCCCGTAATCCACTACGCCAACGACATTCACGGTGATTCCCTCCTGCCGGGCATGCGCCGCAGCCATCACCGGACTTTCCCCCACGTTCGAACATCCGTCAGTAATGAGCAAGATCTGTCTCATACCTGTTCACTCCCCTTTGCCTTGTTCTGTTTCTAGCATATCCAAGGTTGGGTGATTCTTTGGATAGCATGGTAATAATCTTGCTGAGCAGTAGTCTGAGTTTTCTCATATCTATGACCCGCTGGGTTAGCTGTGAATTTTCCTTAGATATGCTAAGTCTCCATCTTTTTTTGGA
>CAKMKL010000004.1 GCA_927443375.1 uncultured Paenibacillus sp.
GCCCTTGCTTTTGTCGTATAAATGGTACGCGTGGTATTTGTTCGCATATTGCCGTGACCGGAGGGATTACCGGCTGTTCCGGCTCTCGCGGATCAGAGAGATTCAGAACACCGGCGTAGCTTTTGCACAGGATCACGGGAATGCAGCGCATTTGCTTGCCGCTCATCAGGATAGTCGGCCCAATATCACAGTTAAGCTGGCTTGTCCGGCAGATCGGAGAGTACAGCTGGAGGAGGCTTTTCCAAAAGCAAGACTGCTGGAAGGACGGTGCACTGAACTGGTGATGGAATTTACGGTTCCTGAGGAAGAGAGCGGCTGGTTTGCCACACTGCTCCTGCTCGGAGGCCAATGTACTGTACTTGAACCGGAATCACTGCGCCTGAGGCTGCAAAGCCATGCCCGGATGATTGTACAGAAGTATGAAGGCAATGACGACAGACAGTTGTCCGGATTGCCCGTTTATAATGGAGATATCCACACTATAAGGAGGGCTTGAGATGGAAATTAAGTTACTGGACCCTTACACCGTTTGTCCTGTATATGATACCGGTAGCTTTTTGCTAAGATTGGTACAGCAGGAGGATGCTGAAGATTTGCTCGGGTGCTATTCGGACCCGGAGTCCATTCCCCTGTTCAACAGCGACAACTGTCGTTTCGGCTTCAGCATGCACCTGCTGGATGATATGAAGGCCACGATTGAAGCCTGGCTTGCAGAATACCGGGAGCGGAGATTTGTGCGGTTCAGCATAATAGATCAAACAACTGGCTGCGTGATCGGGACGGTGGAGTTTTTTACCAGGGCGGTGCAATCCGCAGGCGGACAGCATGAAGCCGGGATTTTGCGGCTTGATCTTAAATCCGGTTATGAACGGGAAGCAGTACTTTGCGAGATTCTGGAGCTGGTAGAGTCGCGTTTTGCCGAGTATTTTGCATACTCCAGTATATTGACTAAGGCCGTGCCGCAGGCTGCGGCAAGAATCAGCGTTCTACATCATCTGGGTTATCAGCGGATAGAGCGAAGTAAAGATTTACCGTACGATTTCTACTACATAAAAGAAGTGAACCGCGAATTGTAGCCAGTTCGGTTCAATTTATTGCTGTTACCAACATCAGCCCGTCTGATCTCCGTATTGGAGACTTGGACGGGCTAATCGTTTTGCTGAATAATGTCGAAAAAAGGAGTAGTAGTACCTCAGCATAGGAGGTTAGAATGAAACACTACAGAACAATTATACTTCAGCAGGAGATAAACTATTGAATTCAAGGGTGGTTGGCGGCGGATGGACAAAGGCAAAGCAAGCATCTTAGGGATGGCGATAGCAATCTACATACTGGTTGTGCTGCTTAAAGGAATCTCGGTAGAGGTGTTCCTCAATTTCGTCATTCTTATTTTGATTTTATGTTTCGCTGCATTTAAAAATAAGAAGAAGGATGTCTCAGAATACGAACGGATCAAAAAGGAGCTGTCAGATCAGCTCTATTTCACCTCACAATTGATGGATTCCCTGCCGCATCCGCTTTTTTATATCGATGACCAGCAGTGTTTTCTGGGCTGTAATACCGCCTATGAGCAAGCATTTCAAGTGTCTGGCAGCGAATTGGCCGGGATTCCGATAGGCGATCTTCCCCATTTGCCTAAGGACGCATACCGCAATCTTCGTGAGATGATGGCTGAAGTAACGGAGAGCGGCCAGTCTTCGATCCGCCAGATTCAGAGAATCTTTGCAAGCGGTGAAACGCACCATATTCTTTATACGCTGTCTGCCTACCGTTTATCGGATCATTCCGTGGGTGGATACCTTGGGATTATGACGGATATTAGCGATCTGAAGCACAAAGAGAAGGAAATCCTCGATAACCGGAATTTTCTTAATGCCATTATCAGCCATATTCCGGTGATGATTACGGTTAAGGATGTCCGGACTTTGAAGGTATTCATGGGGAATCAGGCCAGTGCGGACTTTCTTGGCCTTACTCCTGAGGAACTGGGCGACCTGGAACTTAAATCGGTATTCCCTGAGGAAATTGCCCGGAGGATGATTGAATCGGATAAAAAGGTAATTGCAACAGGACAGGTCCTCAGCGAGATTGATATCATCCCCGATGACAGCGAACACTGCAATCTGCGATATGTTCGGACCACGAAGCTGCCCATTCTGGATGTGGAGGGACAGCCGCTGTATCTGCTCATAGTGTCTGAAGATATCACCCAGACCAAACGGAAGGAAGCGGAGCTGAAGCATGCGCTGAATCTGGCGGAAGAGGCGACTGCAGCCAAATCGCAATTTCTGGCGAATATGAGCCATGAGATCCGGACGCCGATGAATGCCATTATTGGCATGGCTTATCTGGCGCTTAAAACAGAACTTAATCCGAAACAGCAGGACTATCTCTCCAAAATTCATAATGCCGGTACTTCACTGCTTGGCATTATCAATGAGATCCTTGATTTCTCAAAGGTGGAGTCAGGCAAGCTGGAACTGGAGAATACGGAGTTTGACTTAACAGATGTGATTTCAGGGGCACTAGATTTAGCGGGTCAGACAGCTCACGAGAAGGGGCTGCAGCTGTTGTGTGAAATCCCGCCAGATGTACCTTCATGTCTTAGCGGCGATCCGCTTCGGCTGGGTCAAATCATGACCAATCTGCTAAGTAATGCGATTAAGTTCACCGAGGCGGGTGAAGTTTCGATTGTAGTGGAGCTACACAGCAGGATTGACAGTAAGGTGAAGCTTCAATTCAGTGTACGTGATACAGGGATTGGCATGAGCAAAGAGACGGAAACCAAGGTATTCCAGGCCTTCACGCAGGCGGACAGCTCCACTACGCGGAAGTTCGGGGGGACGGGACTGGGCCTTGCGATCAGCCGCAAGCTAGTGGGCATCATGGGAGGCCATCTTTGGGTGGACAGTGAAGAAGGCAGAGGCAGTACCTTTACGTTCACCGCATGGTTCGATATTGTCCAGGCTGGAGGCTTACCAGTAAGATCCGTTCCGGTAACGACACTCGATATGCAGGAAAAAGACTATCGGCTGTCCGGCACCCGTGTCCTGCTGGTGGAAGATAACGAGATTAACCGGCAGATTGCTGCTGAGCTGCTGAGAAGCCAGGGACTGCTGCCGGATATGGCTGCCAATGGGGCTGAAGCGGTGCGGATGGTGGAATCAATGTCTGCAGAAAGATCTTACAATATTGTGCTGATGGATCAGCAGATGCCGGAAATGGACGGCTTTCAGGCGGGGGCAAGAATCCGGGAACTGTTTCCCGAGCTGCCTATAAT
>CAKMKL010000005.1 GCA_927443375.1 uncultured Paenibacillus sp.
CCCGGGCGTATCCATCAGCCATTCACCAGACTCCGTCTTAAGGCTTCCTGCCCCGCCTACAATAATCAGGCGTGCTACACCGGCCTGCTGCATCCCCTCCAGCAGCGATTCTGCCGCCCCGGGCAGGAGAATGACCTGCTCAGGGCGGCAGAATCGCTGATAATTTCCCCGTGGCCCGATACCGCTGCAGCTACGGATGCCGGATCCAAAATATTTGCGGACACAATCTGCAGACGCTCATGCTGCAGCTCTATGGATTCCGGATTGCGGACAGCAGCGGTCACCTCGTGTTTTCTTTTTAACGCTTCCTGTACAATCGCTTTCCCTATTCTTCCTGATGCACCAAACACTACAACATCCATTCCTGCTTCCTCACCTTCCTGAACCTGTAATCAGCTAAAAATAAACCCACAATGTGGGGTCTGCCTGTGCCTGTCATCTATCATAATTATTAACCTCACCGCTGAAGAAACATCCCCTGCGAATACGGCATTACCGGAACAAAGCCATACTGCTCGTACAGCTTCGAAGCCTCCCCGTCAGCGATAAGACTGACATAGGATTGTGCGGGAATGGTGTCCAGGAAATCCCTGATTTCACGCACAATGACTTTGCCTAATCCTCGCCCTTGATAGGAAGGTTTGACAGCGATATCGGTAACTTGAAAAAAACAGCCTCCGTCCCCGATCACACGCCCCATTCCGATAAGCAGTTTCCCGTCGTAGAGCGTTACCGCAAAACAAGAACGCGGAAGCCCGGCCTCTGCACCCTCGGCACTCATCGGACTTAGCCCTGCTTCCACCCGCAGGGCAAGATACTGCTCTACTGCAGGCGGCACATAGCGGATCTCCGGTTTTCCTGTCATCCCCACGCTCTTCTCCCCCGTTCTCTGTAGAAGCCTGCTTGCAGGCATCCACACTGTTACCAATATAAACGACAGCAGCAGCCGCATCAAGCCGGGGCCGGATTAACCCAGGACTGAAATTGAAACGTAAAGCTTATCTTGACGTAAACTATAGGAAATCCGCTACACTGTACCTGCATAATTCTCAGTCCATAAAGACGGGTATCTAATAACAGACAAAGCTAACATTATTAAGCTGAAAAGGACCGGTGAGGAGTCATGTCATCATTAGGAAAATTATTTAAATGGGGGACTTTTGCGTACGAAGGTTTCCTGGCATTGCCGTTTATCGGGGGTGCCTTTGTGGTAGCCAATGGCTGGGTGCCGCTCGGCATCGCCTTCCTGCTGCACGCGGCTGCGGTAATCATATTGATGAGGGAACGCGGGCCATTTATCGGCAACATCGTCGGGATTGTCACTTCCATAGTTGCCTTTATTCCATTCATCGGCTGGATCATGCATGTCATCACTGCCGTTATCCTGCTGTTTGAAGGTATCTTTGCTTCCCGGCAGAGACCGCGGTATTAACCTGACTGGGTGTTACCAAATGAAACAGAGCAGTGATTCTTCCAGCATTGGAGGATCACTGCTCTGTTTGGTTTCTGTATCGTATCCCGCCGGAAGCCGCTATACGGACAAGGGCAATCATTCCTGCTGCAGAAAAAGTAAGTCCAGTGGTAGAGTATAGCTTCTATCCCCGTCCCGCGGAGCGGGTGTCGGTGCGCCGGCTTCCGGTTTCAACACTATAACGCGGATTAGCAGCGCTGTTCTCGAAACGTTTGCGTTCCGTGCGCTCCATCTGAACGATTTGGCCTTCATGCACCACAATATGCAGTGAACCAAATTCCATGTTGTCCAGAAGTTCTGCAATCCGTGTAAGCCATACCTCATCCACCTTCAGTGGCTTAGCCATTCTCCAGCCTCCCTTTTCCCCGGACAGGGGTTATCTCCGCCTTAATCCCGTTATTACCAACTTGTATACTGAGTTTTAACTTAGCATGGAACCAAAAGAGCTGTCAAGGAGCATTTTTGCGTAAAAGCCAGCTTTTGATGATCATCGTGACCAGGGCCAGCAGAAGCAGCAGTGAAGCGACCGCAAAAG
>CAKMKL010000006.1 GCA_927443375.1 uncultured Paenibacillus sp.
GCAGAAGTTCCAGTGAATCCACGATGAGCTTCACATATTCGTCCTGCTCCAGGAAGCGCAGCAGGCCGGCTTCGTATTGCTTGACCATCGGGGTTTTGCGCATGAGATGCAGCAGATGTATCTTGATTCCCTGCACATCCATGCCTGCAACTGCCGAGACGGTTTCCAGCATCATTTCGTGGGTTTCCTGCGGAAGCCCGTGGATGATGTGGGTGCAAACGCGGATGCCGTGGGCACGCAGCTTTGCAACAGCTTCAATATAACACTGGGTATCATGTGCCCGGTTGATCAGCTCAGAGGTGGAGTTATGGATCGTCTGCAGGCCCATTTCTATCCATAGATACGTACGCTGGTTAAGCTCGGCGAGATACTCGACGACATCATCCGGAAGGCAGTCAGGGCGTGTCGCAATGGATAAGCCGACTACACCGGGCTGCTGCAGAATAACCTCATAATATTCTCTCAGCTCGTCAACCGGAGCATACGTATTGGTGTAAGCCTGGAAGTAGCCGATGTATTTGGCGTTCGGCCATTTGAGATGCTGGCGGTCGCGCACATGATTGAACTGTGTGACCAGATCATCCCGGCGGCTGCCGGCGAAATCCCCGGAGCCTCTGGCGCTGCAGAAGGTACAGCCGCCTTTGGCGATCGAGCCGTCACGGTTCGGACAGGTAAAGCCCGCATCGAGCATAACCTTGAAGACTTTGGTGTCCATGTGCTCGCGCATTTCGTAGTTCCACGTATGGAAACGTTTATCTCCCCACATCAGCGGAGAAGGGGTCTGTAAAAGGCTCACAGGTGAAGCTCCTTTCGTACATATAAGAACATTTATTTTGAGGGCCGAAGGATGATGGTTTCAGCCAGCATAATCCTTATATTTTCACTGAGAAAGGCGGATTTCCGTTAAGGGACGTACAGCCATTTCTTTCTAACCCGTCTATTGTATCAAAAATAAGCGTATAGCGTAATATTACCGCCTGGAAAACAGGTGAAAAATAGGCTGTTTATTTACCAAGTTTACCTTGTTAATGCTTACACGATATGTTATATTTAAATTGTAAAAAAGCTGATGCACCAACTAAAATTTCATTTTTGAATTCATACTTTCGTGTCGTCCCGCCCATACTAAACCTAAGAGGTGATCACGATGAATTCTCAAACGGCATATGCCGAAGGAAAAGGCTCGATTGATGTACAGTTGACTCCCGATGAGGCGCTTGCACTTACCGGTGTTGAATTTAATGGCAATCACAAGATCAAAACCGAAGCGCAGCGTAAGATCAGAAACGCTTTCGAGAAGAAATTTGATTTTGATACTCCGGCAAGGTAGACTATGAACTGTTGAAATGTGGACCCCAATTCCAAATACAACAAAAAGGGATTCTCCAGCGGCCGTTTCCTGCCCTCCGGAGAATTCCTTTTTCCTATTTTGTCTTAAATCCCTTTACTTTTGCGGACAAGTTCGGCACAATATTTCAAGTGATAGATTAGAATTCCTATTTATAAGTAATGTATTAGAGACAAGCGGAGGAATATTATGCGTTTACGCGGAAGAAAAGGAATACGTGAAAGCCTGGAGGAGCAAACCGACCTGGTGATCCTTGATCCACGCAGCCTCAAGGGCCGCTGGTCAGAATTATTCGGCAACGACCACCCGATCCATGTGGAGTTCGGAATGGGTAAGGGGCAGTTTATCAGTCAAATGAGCTTCAAATATCCCGATATTAATTTTATCGGCGTCGATATGTACGATGAGCTGATCCGCCGTGCGGCAGAGAAGGCCAGACTGGTATGGGAACCGGCCGGGCAGGAGACGCCGCCTAACCTGAAGGTCGCCCTTGCGAATATCAACTATGCCGAGGAAGTTTTCGCCCCGGGGGAGCTGGAACGCATCTATTTGAATTTCAGTGATCCCTGGCCGAAGAGCAAGCATGCGCGCCGCCGCCTGACCCATCCGCGTTTTCTTGACAAATACCGCGGACTGCTCAGCCCGCTCGGTGAAATACACCTGAAGACGGATTCGCGCAGCCTGTTTGAATTCTCACTGAATGCTTTTGCCGATTACGGCCTGCAGATGAAAAATATTTCCTTGGATCTGCACGCAGACGGCATCATTAACGAAGAGCATGTCATGACCGAGTATGAAACCAAATTTTATGGACGCGGTGTCAATATTCAGCGCTGTGAGGCGATTGTCGGCTCAGAGGCACTGGCCCGTTATCAGGCCGGACGCCTGGACAAATACCGGCTGTAGCTTGTACAATGCCTGAATTTGGGCATTAGCCATAGAACGCGGCATATAAAAATGGCAGTCACGGGAGTTTCCCGGGCTGCCATTTTTTATATGCTGCCTTGTTCTTGTCTGTCCTATTCGAGCATATCAATAATGCTCTGGGCACTTTGCAGCGGGTGATGGAAGAGCATCGGAATACCTTTGGCCAGCCCTTCGCTGCAGGTCATTCCGCCTGGCTTCGTGACCAGCAGATCGGAGACCTCCATCAGCTTGTCGATCTCACGGGTGAAGCCGGTCAGTGAAATATTAGGATGGCTGTATGTGGAGTCTTTCATCATTTCTCCAAGCAGCTTCTCGTTTTTGCCGAGACAAAAGACAATCTGCACCTTATCGCTCCAGCCGGCAAGTGCCTCATTCACCACCTGGTCAGGTCCAGCCGTTTTAGGCGTGAGACCACAGCACTAGGGATGAAGTGGGTGCAGACGATAATATCGGGCTTTAGCTGCTTCACAATATTTTGTGTATGTGTATAAAATAAGCGGTGCAGGGCAAGCGTGGTAAGACGGTTAAATGATTTCTGGTAACGGTAGACGTAGCCCATCAGCCGGGGCCGGGTGGTTACCGTCTTGCGGTAAGCCGAAACGATCAGAGCCGCCATCTTGGGATTCAGAAAGTTTCCAAGCTCCAGCACCTTCGTCTGTACTCCCGGCTACAATTTACGCAGGCTGCTCGACAGCGCGTATGCTGCCTGTGTATGTCCTGCGCCAAAACCTTCCGACAGTAATAACACTCTTTTTTTGCGCAATGTTTACTTCACCTGTTCCCAAAAATGGTTTTCGCAGGTCAGACTTTTGTAGCAGGCTTCAGACCCATAGAACAATCGTGCCTACCGCAACGCCGCTGCCGATTACTGCACCTGCCATAACATCAGAGGGGTAGTGCAGACCGAGATAAATCCGGGAGAAACCGACAATGCACGCCAGCGGCAGCAGAATAGCGGTAAGGGCAGGATAGGCCGCCATATAAGGAACCGTAGAGGCGAAGATTGCTGTAGTGTGGCCTGAAGGAAAAGAATGATCCTTAAGCGGATTGTGAAACGTATTCGTTCCCGGCAGCGCCAGATAAGGCCGCATGCGAGGGTATAGCTTCTTGGCTACGGCAACAGGCAGGTGGCTGACGGCCAGTGCTGTCAGTGCCTGAAGTGCTGTTGTTTTAAGCGGCTGGGGAGCAAAGGCCCAGACCAGCAGATTAATGCCGATTGCGCTGGTTGCACCGCCCAGATGGGTAAGATAAAAGAGCCAAAAGTTCAGGAATGGGTTATGCAGACGGCCGTTGATCCATTTGAAAAGGCGGTGTTCCCAGAGTAGCAGTTTCATGAATAGTTGTCTCATACCTTGTCCCTCCGATAGTCCGGCTGAGGATAGTAAGCGCTGCTGAAGCTAATCCGGTTTATACCCTGAAGCTGTCTTTATCATACTTTTTTAAGGTAGTCCATTTCAAGGAAAAGCTCAGCGGTGCGCGGAAATTGTCAGTTTTGACTTAAGAACCCCTTACACCGTACAATGATTCAAGCAGGCTGAACGCGTTTAAAAGGTAACAGAGAAAATGTGGAGTCCGTTTCATCAGGAATCCCTATACATCTTTTAAACGGGATATAAATAAATAGAACGCCTGCCCGCAACAAAGGGGAAACTCTTGATCTATTGTAAGGAATGCAACAAAAGGGTCAGCAATAACGTTTAACAAGCCAGAGACAGAAAAAAGGGCATATCAAGAGTGAAAAAGGGGGCATCAAAAGATCATGACAGACGCATTGTTTGTTACGCTCCAAGTGATCTTGGCGGCAATCGCAGTTTATCAGTTTGGGTTCTCACTGTTTGGACTGCGCAAGAAAAAGAAAAAGGAACACTTTACACCGCAAAAGTCATTTGCAGTACTGGTGGCTGCGCACAACGAGGAAGAAGTCGTCGGCGCGCTGATGGAGAATCTGAAACAGCTTAATTATCCCCAAGATCTGTACGATGTATTTGTCATCTGTGACAATTGCACGGACGGGACGGCAAAGATCGTAAGGGAGCACGGAATGAACGCCTGTGTACGCACCAACAGCAATCTGCGGGGCAAGGGTTATGCCATCGAATGGATGCTGAAGGAACTGTGGGCTATGCCTCGCCAGTATGATGCGGTTGTCATGTTCGACGCCGACAACCTGGCACATACTGAATTCCTGATGGAGATGAACAATGATCTTTGTTCAGGCGCCCAGGTAATCCAGGGTTACATTGATACGAAGAATCCGGAGGATTCCTGGATTACTGCCGCATATGGTGTTTCTTACTGGTATATCAACCGCTTATGGCAGCTGTCGCGCCACAATCTGCAGATGGCGAACTTCCTTGGCGGAACCGGCATGTGCTTTGAGACCGCTCTGCTTAAAGAAATGGGCTGGGGAGCGACAAGCCTGGTGGAGGATTTGGAATTTACCATGCGCAGTGCCTCCAAAGGCGTCTACCCGAAATTCAACTATGATGCCAAGGTATTCGATGAGAAGCCGCTCACTTTCAAGGCGTCGTCCAGACAGCGTCTGCGCTGGATGCAGGGACATTTCACAGTGGCCCGCCGTTATTTCTTCCCTCTGCTGTGGCAGAGTATTAAAGAACGCAGCCTGACGAAGTTTGACCTCGCGTTGTATGGAGCGAATGTATATATCGTTCTGCTGACGTTTCTGATGACCGCAGTCATGTGGATTGACACTTCCGTGTTTGACGGCCCGCATATCGCGAACATCTACGGGCATCTGCCGATTTGGCTCAGTTATTTTGCAATCGGAGCGAACATTCTGACCTTCCTGCTGGCGATGGCGCTTGAGAAGGTGAAATTCAAAAAGGTCTATCTGTACCTGGTGGTCTTTCCAATTTACCTGCTCTCGTGGTATCCCATTACGTTCTATGCGTTCTTCACGCAGAACAACAAGCAGTGGAGTCATACCAAACATACGCGGGTCGTGCGGCTTGAGGAAGTACAGAGCAAGCAAGTATAATGAACCGAATGTATTTCGTACAATCCTGTTGGAAAAATAGTTGACAACAGATTGTGCTGTGATGTATAGTATTTAAGTATGCAAAACATAGGGATTGCAAGCAGAAGCACCGGCTTCTCACCTGACTGGTAATATGCCAGCTGGTTTTGATCTCAATGCTTTATGAATGTTATAATTCATGAACGTTGATCAAACACGGGGTGTCGGGAGTTACCGGCACCCCTTTTTTATGGAGAACCGCAAGTACATTGCCTAAGAAGATCCGGAGGTGGAGAGTTATCAGTAAGGAACATATGATCAATGATGAAATTCGGGCCAAAGAGGTTCGGTTGGTTGGAGCGGAAGGCGAGCAAATCGGAATTAAGCCGATCCGCGAAGCGTTGCAGATGGCGATTGATCTTAATCTGGATTTAGTCAACGTAGCACCGCAGGCGAAACCGCCGGTATGCCGCATCATGGATTACGGCAAGTTCCGTTATGAAACGCAGAAAAAAGAGAAGGAAGCACGCAAAAACCAGAAGATCGTGGACATTAAGGAAGTCTGGTTCCGTGCTAACATTGAGGAACATGATTATCAAACCAAGTTCCGCAATGTCATCAAGTTCCTGGGCGAAGGCGACAAAGTGAAGTGCTCTGTCCGTTTCCGCGGACGTGAGATTACCCATGCTAGCATCGGCCAGAAGATCCTGGAACGTGTTAAGACCGAAGTGGAAGATATATCTGTTGTTGAGCGCCAGCCTAAGCTGGAAGGCCGCAGCATGATTATGATTTTGGCTCCTAAAGCCCAATAAATTGGAGTCACTTGCACAGCAATTTGGCGCCGCATAATATTCAAGGAGGAAACACCATGCCTAAAATGAAAACACACAGCAGCCTGAAAGGCCGCTTCAAGATTACCGGAACTGGTAAAGTACTGCGTTATAAAGCTCACAAGAACCACTTGCTGTCCCACAAATCGAAACGCGCAAAACGCGTATTGAACGGCAATCCAGTAATGGCCCCTGGGGATGTAAGACGTTTGAAACAAGGACTCGCTAACTTGAAATAGTTTATCACACATTTTTGGGAGGTTTATTAATATGGCAAGAGTTAAAGGCGGATTTGTAGTTCGTCGTAGACATAAGAAAGTATTGAAATTGGCAAAAGGTTACTTCGGTTCCAAGCACCGCATTTTCAAAACAGCTAACGAGCAAGTAATGAAATCGATGGTTTACGCTTACCGTGACCGTCGTCAGACTAAACGTAACTTCCGCAGACTGTGGATCGTTCGTATTAACGCAGCAGCTCGTTTGAACGGCCTGTCCTACAGCAAACTTGTGTTCGGCCTGAAATTGGCTGGAGTAGAAGTGAACCGTAAAATGCTGGCTGACCTGGCAGTAAACGATCTTAACGCATTCAACTCCCTGGCTGTTGTAGCCAAAGAGAAGATCAACGCGTAAGTGTTATAATTAACCGAAAAGCACCGCCTGCGGGGGAACCCGTGTGACGGTGCTTTTTTTGTGCGGCTTTGTCCGGCAGTTTCTGCCCGGCTTATTCCCAGTATTTGGTGGTATTCAGCAGTGATGCGAGTTTTTTGCTGCTGGCCCGTCTGATCTTGCGTAATTCAGAACGTTCATTGGCGGATTCGCTGATCAGCTTCTCTTCGTCGGTTTCCGGAATAATGGCCGGGACAGGTGCTGGAGTTCCGTCTTCCTCGACGGCTACAAAAGTCAGGAAGGAAGTAGCGGCAACTACGCGCTCGCCGGTATATAGGTTCTCGGAGATGACCTTGACGAATACCTCTATGCTTGTGCGGCCTGTCCAGGAGACGAAGGATTCGAAGCAGACGGAGTCTGTAGGACGTATAGGCTGTAGGAAGTCGACGGAGTCCGTGGATGCCGTGACGACATTTTTACGGCAGTGGCGCATTGCGGAGATGGAGGCAACTTCATCAATGGTGCTCATCAGCTTACCGCCGAACAATGTCTTATGATTGTTGACATCATTCGGGAAAACACGGCCGGTTTTGAAGACACGGGATTCCCGGCTATATTTGAAGGACGGCGTTTCTTGAAGAGGGTTTTGCTCATTCATGGTTTCAGTACTCCCTTTTCTTACAATATGTAAGCATTTATGATAATAGAATTTCATCCTGTGCGCAATAATATTATAGTCTACAGTGCGCTTCTTCAGTCAATCCGAAGCTTTTCTAACATATTATGACCGTAAAGGTTACGTACAGTGTCATAGGAAGCGTTTTCTTGTGAAAAAATGCAAATTATTATTGACCTCAGGTCATTTATAGACTGGATTTTAGGTTTTTTTACAGTTATAATTTGATCTAATGGTATGTCCAAGCAGAAGACAGAAGACATCCAATTTCATAAGGGGGATCACAATCGATGAAAAAGTTTTTGAAATCGTCGCTCGTTTTGTTGACGGCTTGCACTGTCGTTCTGGCAGGATGCGGTAACAACAATAACGCAAATTCAGGAAATGCAGCAAACGGAGACAAAGGTGCTAACGCCGGAACTGCAACTAATGCACCAGCTGAAGCTCCTAAGTCCGATGTAAAGATCGGCCTCGTTACAGACGTAGGCGGAGTAAATGACAAATCATTTAACCAGTCTGCTTGGGAAGCATTGCAAGCACTTGAAACAGAAACTGGTGCCCAAATTAAATATCTGCAAAGTAAATCCAATGCCGATTATGAGCCAAACCTTAACCAATTCGTAAAAGGCGGTTATAACTTGACTTGGGGTATCGGTTTTGACCTTGGTGATGCACTGCTTAAAGTAGCTAAAGAAAATCCGGATGCCAACCTGGCCATCATCGACAGTGTAGTTGATGCTCCTAACGTTGAATCCGTAACTTTCGCTGAGAATGAAGGTTCCTTCCTGGTTGGTGTAGTTGCTGGTCTGACTACTAAAACTAACAAAGTAGGCTTCATCGGCGGTATGGAAAGCCCGGTTATCAAGCGTTTCGAAGTTGGCTTCAAAGCCGGCGTAGAAGCTGTTAACCCTAACGCAACAGTAACTATTACTTATGCAGGTGCATATGACAAGCCTGATACTGGTAAATCCCTGGCTGCAACTTTGTATGATGCTGGCAACGACATCATCTTCCCTGCTGCCGGTGCAACTGGTAATGGCGTATTTAACGAAGCTAAATCCCGCAACGGTGCAGGCGGTACTAAAGTATGGGTTATCGGCGTAGACAAAGACCAATCCCTGGAATTTGGCGATGAAGTAACCCTGACTTCCATGATCAAGCGTGTAGATGAAGCAGTTAAGAAAGTTTCCCAGCAAGTGGTTGACGGAACATTCAAAGGCGGCACTACAACCGTGCTGAGCCTGAAAGACAACGGTGTAGGCCTTCCAGAAACATCCAAAGCTAACGTTTCTGCTGAAATCCTGGCTAAAGTTGAAGAATACAAACAACAAATCATTGACGGAAAAATTACTGTTCCATCTGAGTAAACTGATTTGATGTAATGTCATTCACGTCACCATATTACAAGAAACAAGGCCGGTTCTTAAGCTGGCCTTGTTCCCTGTTACAAAAGCGGTTAATCTAAACACAGCCTGCCGCACTGTGAAGGGTGGCAGGGCGTGTCTATAAGGTAATGATATATATTCTGTGATGAGGGTGATTCCATGAGTGCTGCGGCTCCTGTCGTAGAGTTGAAGCAAATCACAAAACGCTTTCCCGGTATTGTCGCGAACGACGCTATAAGTCTGACGCTGGAAAAAGGGGAGATTCATGCACTGCTTGGGGAGAATGGGGCAGGCAAATCAACCTTGATGAATATCGTATTCGGACTATACCAGCCCGATGAAGGCAGCATCGAAATCGACGGGAAACCGGTTATTATCGATAACCCCAATAAAGCTATTGAACTTGGCATTGGTATGGTTCATCAGCATTTCAAGCTTGTTGATCCTTTTACGGTAACCGAGAACATTGTTCTTGGCATGGAACCCAAAAAAGGACTTAAAATCGACTATAAATCCGCCGCGGAGCAGGTTCGTAAGCTATCTGAACAGTACGGACTCCAAGTAAATCCGAACGCAAAAATTCATGATATTTCGGTTGGTATGCAGCAACGGGTAGAAATTATGAAGACCCTGTACCGCGGAGCGGATATACTTATATTCGACGAGCCTACCGCTGTACTGACGCCGCAGGAAATTGCGGAACTGATGGCGATAATGAAGCGGCTCGTTGCAGAGGGCAAGTCCATTATACTTATTACACATAAGTTAAAAGAAATTATGCAAATCTCTGACCGGGTTACCATTATCCGCCGGGGTAAGGTGATTGATACCGTAAAAACCGCGAATACGAATCCGAACGAACTGGCTGAAAAAATGGTCGGACGTGATGTAACATTCAAGGTGGACAAGCGTCCTGCGCAGGTGGGAACCAGCGTATTGAAAATGACGAATGTCCAAACCAAAAACAAAGATGGTGTTTCCGTGCTTAACGGACTCAGCTTTGAAGTGAAGGCCGGTGAGATTCTCGGTATTGCGGGAGTCGACGGCAACGGACAAAGCGAGCTGATCCAGGCGATTACAGGACTCCGCAAGATTGATTCCGGTTCAATCACTGTTTCAGGCAAAGAGATTGCCAATCTTTCTCCGCGTAAAATTTCTGAAATGAATGTGTCCCATATTCCGGAGGACCGCCATAAACACGGGCTGGTGCTTGATTTTACCGTCAGTGAGAACATGGTTCTGGAGACATATTATAAGAGTCCCTATAACCAGAGCGGGTTCCTGAAGCAGGATGTCATTGATAAGCACGCTGAAGATTTGATTAAGCAATTTGACGTGCGTACGCCATCCATTGAGAATAAAGCCCGCTCGTTATCAGGCGGTAATCAGCAAAAAGCGATTATTGCGCGGGAAATAGACAAGAATCCGACACTCCTGATTGCGGCTCAGCCTACGCGCGGTCTTGATGTGGGAGCGATTGAATTCGTGCAGAAACAATTGATTGCCCAGCGTGATCAAGGCAAGGCTGTACTGCTGATATCTTTTGAGCTTGATGAAATTATGAACGTATCCGACAGAATTGCCGTTATTTATGAGGGCCAGATTGTCGGCGAAGTATTCCCGCAGGATACCAATGACCAGGAATTGGGTCTGATGATGGCGGGCAGCTTGAAACAGGGAGGAAAAGCGGGTGCATAGACTTAAAAAAATCTTCGCGACAGACAGCTATATTGTGCCTATTGTCGCGATCATTATGGGCTTCCTTGTCGGAGCAGTCGTAATGCTGATCGGCGGGTATGATCCTATCGCCGCCTACTCCGCACTGTTCAAACGCGTCTTTGGCAGCCCGTATGACTTCGGCGAGGCGGTACGTGAGATGACACCGCTGATGTTTACAGGTCTGGCCGTAGCCTTTGCCTTCCGCTCAGGGATGTTTAACATCGGTGCGGACGGGCAGGTCCTGATCGGAATGACAGCAGCTTCGGTTGTCGGCATTAAGCTTGCAGGAACACCTGCATTCCTGCTGGTACCGCTTGCTGTTATTGCCGCTGGCCTCTGCGGAGGGATTTGGGCCGGGATTGCCGGATATCTAAAGGCAAAGCGCGGCATTAATGAAGTTATCACTACCATCATGCTTAACTGGATCGCACTGTATTTGTCCAATTATATTGTTAAGCATTTTCTGCTGCTTAAAGGGCAAAACCGTTCGGTGGACAATCCGGCTTCGCTATCCATGACATTCTTGAATTCGGTATTCGATAATGCCCGTGTACACTGGGGCACGGCTCTTGCACTTTGTGCCGCGTTGTTCTTCTATGTTTTCTTGTGGAAGACCAAGCAAGGGTATGAGATGCGTGCGGTCGGGCTTAACCCGCATGCCGCAGAATATGCAGGCATGAACGTCGGACGCAACGTAGTCAAGGCCATGTTTATCAGTGGTGCTTTTGCGGGTCTGGCAGGGGCAGGAGAGGTGCTTGGCGTATTCCATTACCAGTCCATCTTTGCGGCGTCACCTGGCTACGGCTTTGACGGCATTGCAGTAGCACTGCTGGGGCTGACACATCCGCTGGGTGTAATTCTGGCTGCAATTCTGTACGGTATGCTGACTTACGGTTCAGCGGGGATGAGCTTTGGTGCGGATGTTCCGCCGGAACTGATCCGTATCGTTATTGGCTCCATCATATTCTTCATTGCGGCACAAGGAATTGTACGCTGGGTGCTTAAACCGTTCTACTTCAAGCGCAAGAAAGAGAAGGTGTTATAGATGGATTTGCAGACGTTAGGACAGCTGCTTAATACAACGCTTGTGTTTTCCACGGCGCTCATTTTTGCCGCACTTGGCGGCATCTTCTCTGAACGCTCCGGAGTAGTTAACATCGGTCTTGAAGGGTTAATGATGTTTGGTGCGTTTGCCGCTGCAGTGGGAGGGTATTATGCCCAGGATGCAGGCATGGGAGCATGGGCTCCATGGGTTGGTGTGGTTTGTGCGATGGCTGTTGGTGTTATTGGCTCACTGATTCATGCGGTAGCTTCAATAACGTTCAAGGCGGACCAGACGATCAGTGGTACGGTCATCAACTTCCTGGCTGCGGGCAGTACGCTTTATATGGTTAAGCTGTTTTTTGAGGGAGCCGGTGAAACTCCATTGCTGGATGGTTTCAAAAAAGTTCCTGTTCCAGGGCTGTCCAAGATTCCGGTTATCGGCGAAGGGATTTTTAATTCTTATCCGACTACGTATTTAGCGATTGTGCTTGTTATCGTTATTTATTTTGTATTGTTTAAGACTCCGTTCGGACTTCGTCTGCGGGCTGTCGGTGAACATCCGAGTGCTGCCGACACTCTGGGCGTTAATGTCAACAAGATGAGATACATCGGTGTTATGCTCAGCGGTCTGCTTGCCGGAATTGGAGGTGCAACGATCACCTTGACGACTACGGGGACCTTTGCGCACAATACGATTTCCGGCCAAGGTTTTATCGCGATTGCTGCCATGATCTTCGGCAAATGGAATCCGCTGGGTGCCTTCGGGGCTGCAGTATTCTTCGGATTCTCCCAAGCGATCCGCAACTATGTACAGCTGTTTGAATGGTCTAAGAGCATTCCGCAGGAATTCATTTTCATGATTCCTTATGTTCTGACGATTATTGTTCTAGTGAGTGCTGTAGGACGGTCTGCAGCGCCAAAAGCATTAGGTGAGCCATACGATCCTGGTAAGCGGTAATCTGGATTTCAGCAAGTTCCGGAATATATAAAGAAGCGCATGTCATACTAGACATGCGCTTTTTTTATGTTTTTGAGCGTATATGGATAAGTTAACCTGCTACACCCATGAAGCAGGGACAGGTGTACAGGCGAACTGCTGCTTCCCCGAATAGACTAAGTTGAACCTTAAGCGAATACAGGAATTCAATACTAAGATTATTTCAGCTCACAAAACTTTTAGGAGGGATTTTATGGCACATCCGGTTACAAAGAAACAGGTAATGAAGCTGGTCGGCAAAAATATTGTTGCAGTAAAAAAAGACGGTTCCAAGGTAATGGGCAAGCTGCTGCGCGTTTCGGGAAACCGTCTTATTCTCCAACGTGTCAGCGGTAAGAAAGTGCAAACCAAAGCATTGATTCCGCTGGTGCTGTTTGATTTGCTTGCTGTCGGTACAGCACCTTATGCCTACGGTGGAGGATATGGTTATGGCGGCTATGGACCTAAACCAGGTTACGGCGGTTATGGACCGGGACCCGGCTATGGCGGTTATGGACCAGGCACGGGTTACGGCGGAGTTCCGTATCCTCCGATCGGATTCTTTTAAAGAAAACGGGTAAACTGCTTTTCGAACTCATAACAATAGTTCTGGGGCTGATAACGGGCTACGCTGTAGCCCATTTTTTCATAAAAAGAAATTCCTGCCGCATTTCCTGTATCCACAGCTACCTTAGCCCGTTTGCAGCCGCGAGATAATGCAAATCGCTCCGCCCGGTCCATCAGCATATTCCCCCAGCGTTTGCGGCGCGATGACGGGGCTATGGCCAGCATATCAATATAGAGCAAATCACCATGCAGCATGAAATGGACAAACCCCAGCGGATCGCTTTCATAGTCGGGACAAGCTACAAGAGTAACTCCTTGGCCTAAGCGCCGGGGCAGATCCTTTCTGACCTGGCTGATTACGGTTTGCGGCAGATGCGACAACGGGACAAGCTGCTTCTCAATTAAGTCCATAATGACGCTGTCGTCCTGCTTGGGTCTGCGGTAACGAATCATAGAGCGCCCCCTTTCCACGCATTGTCGTACATCATATGCCTGAGTTGGTGTGGGCGTTACGGAAACGGTAGAACAACGTTTTGTGACAGTTTATGAAATAAGGGTATTGACTTAACCATGTGAGGAATCATATAATGTGTCTAAACATTTTAACGAACATACATGCATCGGCAATGATGAGGACGAAGTTTTAAGGGCTCTTTTGCTCAGAGAGTGAGAGGATATGCTGCAACCTCCACCAGAATCCCTTATATACGAGCTCACCTCGGAGCTGTTTCCCTGAAAGGTTCACCGGCAAGAGTGGTGAAATTATTAGGGGGAATCGTTTAGTCCGCGTTACGGACTTCAGGTTACAGAGATTTGGGCCCTGCCTACATCGATGGATTTTTGTATCCTGATAAGGCGTTGCATCGTGAGATGTAATGCAAACATGGGTGGTACCACGGAAGATCAACCTTTCGTCCCTCACGCGCTTCTTCTTTGGCGCGTGGGAGGCGGGAGGTTTTTTTGTTTAGAAGCAACATCGAAGCAAAGCTCCACTTGTGGGGATAATTTGTTGTCAGCCCCTTACTGTTGTATAAAAGACGGTCCGTCATTTGCATAATGAATGTTAACTATTGAAGGGAGGAATACTGATGAGCGCGCAAACACCGGAAGTGCGGTCTACAGAAGAATTACGTGAGAAATGGAAGAATCCTGAGGTGATTACGGGTTCCGAAGTCCTGCTGCGCAGTCTTGTTTTGGAAGGTGTAGACACTGTATTCGGATACCCGGGCGGAGCAGTATTGTATATTTACGATGCCCTTCACGGATTCGATGATTTCAAACATATTCTGACCCGTCATGAGCAGGGTGCGATTCATGCAGCAGACGGTTATGCCAGAGCAAGCGGTAAAGCAGGCGTATGTATCGCAACCTCCGGTCCCGGAGCAACCAATCTTGTTACCGGAATCGCCACAGCTTTTATGGATTCGGTTCCGCTCGTGGTCATTACCGGGAATGTCTTTTCCAGCCTGATTGGAACGGACGCATTCCAGGAAGCGGATATCACCGGTATAACGATGCCAATCACGAAACACAGCTATCTGGTGCGGGATGTTGAGGATCTTCCGCGTATTATCCACGAAGCGTTTCATATTGCGAATACCGGCCGCAAGGGTCCGGTGCTGATCGACATTCCGAAGGATGTATCGGCCGCAAAGACGTTATTTACACCAGTGCAGCATCAGGGAGTAAACCTGCGCGGTTATAACCCGCGAACCACGCCTAACAAGCTTCAGCTGGATAAGCTGATTCGTGCGATTTCGGCAGCTGAACGTCCAATTATTATTGCAGGCGGAGGAGTTATCTACTCCGGGGCGCATGAAGCGATGTATGAATTTGTTAAACGGACGGAAATCCCGATTACAACTACCTTGCTTGGCCTCGGCTGCTTCCCGAGTGCAGATGATCTCTGGATGGGAATGCCTGGTATGCATGGTACCTATACCGCTAATAATGCCATACAGCAATGTGATTTGCTGATAAATATCGGCGCACGGTTTGATGACCGCGTGACAGGCAAGCTGGACGGCTTTGCACCAAAAGCGAAGATTGTCCACATCGACATTGATCCGGCGGAAATCGGCAAAAA
>CAKMKL010000007.1 GCA_927443375.1 uncultured Paenibacillus sp.
CAGCCGTTCAGGCAAGCCTGCTCCCGGCTTTGACCAGGTCTACACAACCGGCCAGCTCACGGAAGCTGCCAGCCAGGCTGATTTCATCATAAACACGCTGCCGCTTACTGACGAAACGCAGGATTTGTTTAATGCAGACGTATTTGGCGCCTGCAAAACAGGCGCTTATTATATCAACATCGGGCGCGGAGCCACAACCAATACGGAAGACCTGATGGCCGCGCTGAACAGCGGCCGGCTGGCCGGTGCCGGCCTGGATGTATTTGAGACTGAGCCGCTGCCTTCGGAGCACCCTCTCTGGGGTATGGAGCAGGTTGTCATTACCCCGCACTGTGCGGGTTCGACGGACCGCTACGCCGACCGGGTGGTCGAAATTTTCACAGCCAATATGGAGGCTTATCTGAGGTCCGGCACCCCTTCATGTAACGTTGTTGATTACAACCGCCAATACTAGTTGCAGGCTAAAACAGCCCCCTGTAAAGACATGTACTCTCTGTGAGTATATGTCCCCAAAGGGGCTGTTCCCTTATACTACAAACCGTTTTACAGATTCCTCAAGCTCAATCAGGCGGCTTTTCAGCTGCCCGATTCCTGCCGCAACCTCACTGGTTGCATTCACCTGCTCATAGGCAGAAGCCGAGGTTTCTTCTACACCGGCTGCCGATTCCTGCGCCAGGGCTGAGATATGCTGGCTGAATTCGTTCATTTTTTCGCTGGCACCAGTCATATGCATAATATCATGGCCCATATTCTCAATGGTTCCAGCCATAACATTTACCGAGCTATTGATCTCGGCCAGGGCGTTGCCTGTCTCTACGATCTGCCGGCTGCCTTCCTCTGTCTTCAGGACACCTTTGCGTAAATTCTCTACCATATCCCTCGAATCCAGCTGAATCCCCTGCGTAATGCCGGTAATTTCCGCTACCGTCTGCTGCACATCCTCCGAGAGCTTGCGCACCTCCTGCGCCACTACCGCAAAGCCGCGTCCGCTGTCTCCGGCCCTGGCGGCTTCAATCGCAGCATTGATGGCCAGCAAATGTGTCTGTTCAGAAATATTGCGGATGGAGCCGACCAGCCGGAATATGCCTTCATTCTTGCGGTTCAGTTCTTCTACCGTCTCCATGGACTGAGATACAGCCTCTGCGATCTGGCCCATCTGCGCCACTGAGCTATCCATCAGCTGTCTGCCCCGGTCACCTTTGGAACGAACCTGCTCAGAGTGAAGCAGCAGCTCATTTCCTTTTCCGGCAACGTCTCCGATCAGCCTGTTCAGGTCATCGACAGCTTTGGAGGCATCCACCGCGGCTTCCGCCTGGCTTCCTGACGCCTTGGCCAGTTCCTCCATGGTAAGGGCAATCTGGCTGCTTCCTTCCTTCGTACCCGAAACCGTGCGTACCAGTTCTTCCCCTTGGCTGGCGATAATCCCAGAGACATGGCGGATCTGGTTAACGATCTCCAAAAGTGTGCGGTTCGTCTCATTTACCGTTTTCGCCAGCAGGCCAATCTCATCCTCATTAACGATAAAAGTATCCTCTGAGGTCAAATCACCGCCTGCAATCCGCTGCAAATGGGCGGTTACTTTTTAGTGAAAATAGCTGATTCTGTATACAATAAGGATAACAAATCTGCCTGGAAAGGTGAAACTGATATGAAATCTTGTGCGAAAGAAATGGAGCGACTGTTTATAGCTGTGAAGCTGCCTGCTGAAATAGGCAGAAGATTAGGGCAGGAATGCGCTGAGCTGTCTGAAAAGCTGAAGTTTGCCAAATGGACACATCCGCTAGACTATCATATTACCCTCCAATTTCTGGGTGACACACCCAAGGAACAGATTCCGGCGCTGCTTGAAGCACTGAAGGGACTTTCCGGCAAGCAGGCTCCGTTTAAACTGCAACTGAAGGAATGGGGAACCTTTGGCCCGGAAAGTGCGCCAAGAGTGCTTTGGGCCGGGGTGTCAGGCGAGCTCGGGAAGCTTCAGGGGCTTCAGCACGGAGTGGTTTCTGCAACGGCTCCCCTGGGTTTCAGGGCAGAGGAAAGACCGTATGCCCCTCATCTTACGCTGGCCCGCAAATTCCGGGATGAGCTGCCTTTCAGCGCGGAACGGCTTGGGAATTTACGGGTCCGAAAGCCGGGCGGGGAGAACAATTGTTCGGATAATGACTGGACGGTAGAAGGTTTTGTGGTGTATGCTACTAGGATGTATGCCATTCCTATGTATGAAATCATCGAAAATTTTACATTTTTCTAATGATAAATCGACAAGAAAGTTTTCAAAGCTTCCATTTTCGGTTACATACAATAGGAATGTGCCGTAAAATAGGAGGTAAAAAATGGAAATTTTTAAACAAAACCGCTGTATCGCGCTGCTTGTCGGCGTTATTCTAGTGTGTTTCTCTGCTATAAGCTTGCTGAGTCCCGGTAGAATTAACGAGGATCAGAATACATTGAAGATGGATAAATTCGGAGGTGCCGGCCTTGCATCTGCAGCAGGCCTGTTGCCGCAGACAGCAGTTACTCCTGAGAGGGTAAAAGAAACGGTCAAACCCATGCTCTACACCACAGCGGCAATTCCGGGCCATGTCTGGAACGGCAAACAAACGGTGGACTGGTTCACTCCCGCTAAGCTGAAGCTTAAGTCAGCAGCCGGGACGCAGCCCGCCAAGCCGAAGACTGTTGTGGTGAAGGTGTCGCCCGAAGCGCAGCAAGCGCTGAAACAGGCGGCAGCCAAGGGGAGTCAGAGCGTAACCAAAGTAAAAACGGCATCTCAGCAACATCCCCCCACAAAATTATTCTTCTCCCGGACCAAGCTACTAAGCCAGGAACAGCAAACACAAGCAACCTGGAGCTACGCGGTATCCGAAGAAGAATAATTTTGTGGGGGGATGTTGCTGAGATGCCGTTTTTACTTTGGTTACGCTCTGACTACCCTTGGCTGCCGCCTG
>CAKMKL010000008.1 GCA_927443375.1 uncultured Paenibacillus sp.
GCGGTGCCTCATGGGTAGAAGATCAGATTGAAGTGCTTGATTCCAGCGATTATCAGCGTGCTTACCAGATGACACGGCGCAAAGGCGGCGGACAAGACAACAGCTTTGATGATTTTGATACCGAAAAGAGCATGCTGGCCCGCTACATTGTCAGCCAGCGCCTGAAGCCGCTCCGTGTTTGGACTAAACGTGGACGTTTCGTTGATGTAAAGGGGCTGTACAGCAGGCTGTTTGCCGACCGTCAGTTAATCGACAGTCTGAATGGAGAAAACGTTTTGCCGGAGGCATGGGCTGAAATCTGTGCAATGACGCTGGATACCATCGCTGCCGGAGAGCTTGCATATGAAGATGCGACTCCATTTCTATATCTGAAGGAACTCAGCCAAGGCTTCCGGACGAATACGCTGATCCGCCATGTGATTGTGGATGAAGTACAGGATTACTCTCCGTTCCAGCTGGAGTTCATGCGCCGGCTGTTCCCGCGGGCCAAGATGACGGTACTAGGCGATTTGAACCAGGCGATCTATGCCCAGGGAGAAGTGCTGGGTGACCTGGCTGGCCTGGTCAGCATTTACGGTGAGGAAAATACGGAGGTGATCTCCCTGACCCGCAGCTACCGCTCGACCTATGAGATTGTAGAGTTTACGCGGGCGATGATTCCGGGCGGAGAACGGATCGTTCCCTTTAACCGCCGCGGAGAGACTCCTTCGTTAACTGTAGTGAACAGTGAGTCTGAGCTGCTGGCTTCAGTGGAGCAGGATGTGCTGAATCTGCATGCAGCCGGTTATCATTATGTGGCGGTCATCTGCAAAACAGCAGAGGAGAGCGCAGATGTGCATGCCAAGCTTCAGAACAGGCTTCCGGTCAGACTGGTTACCAAGGAGACTCCTAATTTCCAGAAGGGCACCTTGGTTCTCCCGGCTTATCTGGCCAAAGGAGTAGAGTTCGATGCGGTAATTATTTACGACGGCTCGGATCAGAAATACAGCAGAGAAAATGAACGCAAGCTGTTCTATACGGCCTGCACCCGCGCAATGCATCTGCTTCATATCTACAGTCTGGGGCAGCTTAGCCGCTTTTTGCCCGCTTCAGCCCGTGAATCCGTGGCTGCAGCTTCGTTGAAGAGCTGATTCACTGCACTTGCTGTTATTATAAAAGGCTAAAGACCCTCCATGATGTGGATGAGGTCTTTAGCCTTTTGGCGTTTTGTTTATGTTATTTATTGGAGAACCCTGATAATACAATACGGTTCCGGCGCTGTACCGAAAGAATAGTGATGTAGATGGCCAGCAGCAGAAGAGGAGCAAATGCTGAGTAGCGGTACATTACAGCATAAGAATTATAAAGGGCTACTGATCCAAGGAGCATCGTGCCGATGGCTACCCCAAAATCGAGTGAATTGAAAAACATGCCGTTCGCCATGCCCCGCTGCCGCGCGTCTACAGATTGGATCATCCAGGTCTGTAGCGCAGGCTGCATGGATCCAAAGCCGATGCCGTAGCAAATTGCGGCGGGGAAAAGCCCGGCGGTTGAATCAGCAAAAGAGAGCAGCATCAATCCGCCAATGATGAACAGGCTGCCTGGAATCAGTAAGGCTGCCGGACCGAAGCGGTCATATATTTTGCCGGAGACCGGCCGTATGATGACGATGGCCACAGCGTTAAACAGGAAAAAGTAAGCAATATGCTCCAGATGAGCCTCCTGGCCATATAAGGCAAGAAATCCAAGCAGACCGCCATAGGAGATGGACAGCAACAGATTCAGCAGGCAGGGGATAAACAGCTTGCGGAATACACTGCTCTTAGGTCCAGGTGCTGATACCGGAACGGGTTCTTTGTGATTGGCCGGCAGGCCTTTAGTGAGGCGATAACCAAGCGGCAGAATGAATGCAAGCGCAAGGCCGGTGCTCAGGAGCAGTGAACCGAAGCCCGGTCCCTGCAGCAGGCTGAGTCCGATCAGCGGGCCGGCAGACATCGCAAGACTGGTGGACAGCCCGAAATAGCCCATGCCTTCGCCCATCCGCCGGATAGGAATGACATCTGAGGCCATCGTGGGAAATGCGGTACTGGCCATCCCGAACCCTATGCCGAAGAGCATTCGCATCAGCAGCAGGACGATAATGGTTCCTGACCAATAATAGCCGGTTACAGCAGCAAGAGAGATTGCCAGACCGTGGAAGATCAGCAGATTGCGGCCGCCTTTTTCCATGGCTTTGGCGGCGAATAACCGGGAAGCGATGGCGCTTAGGGCGAACAGACTGGTTACGAGACTGATTTGCACGGAGGAAGCATGCAGGGTTCCCTCAGCATAAACCGGCAGGGTGGACAAGGTCATCTGCAGGCCGGTGAACAGCAGCAGATTGCAGAGAGTTAGCTGGATAAAGGATCTGGTCCATAGACGTTCAGAGTTAGTATTCAATACGAAATGCTCCTATTCATGATGTGGGTTCCCTGTGTTGTGATAGATGAGCTCAAGCATCTTCCGCAGCTGTTCAAGCTGCTCTGAGGTCAGTCCGGTGACGGCAGTATCGATCACCTGCTGCTCCAGGGTCAGAGTGTTGTTGATTAATGCCTTGCCTTCCTCAGTTGCGTAGAGCTGGAAAGCACGGCGGTCACTCTTATTCATCGTTTTTGTGATAAAACCTTTTTTCTGGAGAAGTTCAACGATCCGGGCAGTGGTTGGCTGGTCCTTGGCTGCCGATGCGGCCACTTCTTTCTGGTTGATTCCGTCCCGGTCTATGATCATTAGCAGGACAGACCATTGTTCAGGGGTAATATCGTAAGGCTTCAGCACACGGGCAAAGGCCGTTGAAATCCGCCGGTAGGTGGAGCCGAGCAGGAATCCGAGAAATTGCTGCGGTGAGGAACCAGGCATAGCAAATCTTCCTTCCTAAATAGTTGTCATAACAATTATATTCATGACAATTAAAACTGTCAATAAAGATACAGCAAAAGGCACCCCCCGGAAAAATATCAGATCTTACATAAGATCCAACATAGTTTCTGAAGAGGTGCCTTAATTGTTGTTAGCTTTGATTATTATTTAGCCGCCTGCGGAACAGTTTCCCAGTCTTTCAGGAAACGCTCAATGCCGCTGTCTGTCAGCGGGTGTTTCCAGAGGGAAGGGAGCAGGGAGCCAGGGATGGTTGCAATGTGCGCTCCGGCAATGGCCGCTTCCTCTACATGTGCGATGTTGCGGATGCTGGCTGCAATAATTTCAGAAGACAGTCCGTAGTTGGTCAGAATGGTTTTGAGATCCTTGATCAGCTTCATACCGTCTACACCGATATCATCCAGACGTCCAACGAACGGGCTGATATAAGTTGCGCCTGCTTTGGCGGCCATCAAGCCTTGAGCGGCGGAGAATATGAGGGTAACGTTGGTCTTGATCCCTTTTTTAGTCAGCTCGTAGCAGGCAGCCATCCCTGGCTCCCTGCTCCCTTCCCTCTGGAAACACCCGCTGACAGACAGCGGCATTGAGCGTTTCCTGAAAGACTGG
>CAKMKL010000009.1 GCA_927443375.1 uncultured Paenibacillus sp.
TCATTTTCCAGCAGCTGTTTGAGTTCCTGACGAAGATCATTAATCTCATTACGCAGCTCAGGAACTACTCCCACTTCAATTGCCGTGGCGGTTGACATCGTATTCCCGATAGTCCGGGCTACAACTTTTTCCCCCGCCTGCACAATTCCGCCTACGATAAGGCCTTTAGCCCCGTTGCACAAAACATCATGCCCTGCGCGTATGTTAGAATGCATTATACTCTGGGACACAATTACATCTTCACCAGCAACTACATTTCCATCCTGAATAAAGGATACCTTAACATTTTTGCCGGCACTGACCAGGCCTTTATTATAGCCTATAATTCCTCCGGTAATTTCTATTGAACCTCCGGAAATCAATTCTGCGCCTTCCACGCCACCGACAACACGAATGTCCCCTGCAGATTTCACAGTAAATCCGGTCAACACGTTGCCGCGGATAACTACAGTTCCTACAAAATCGATATTACCTGTGCTATAGTCCACATCACCATTGACTTCGTATACAGGAAATACATTGATTTTCCCTTTGTCTGTAAGCGTAACTAAGCCGTCAATTGCCGCGTACATCGCAGTTTCGCTTTGGTCGACCAGCACATTCTTACCTACTTTGAAGCGGGCTTCTTTCCCTGCTCTGAAAGGAATCTCCTCTCCGGTGACTGTTTTCCCATTCTTACCTGGTACCTGCGGAGTCGTTTTCCCGATGATTTGTACCTTCAACACATTATGCAGACGTACCAGATCTTTGTAGTCGACCTTACCGTCTTCCTTTTCCAGCGGTTTGCGGTCCTCTTCAAGATCTACGGTAAGAACAACCTTTCCGTCAACACCATGAACCGGCTCATCACCAATTGCAATGGGCACTCTGCTGAAAAAATACTCTTCAGGGTTGCTGCTGATCCGCTTCACAATATCCCGCTGTATACCGTAACGAACCTCATGACTGTGCAGGAAGCTCTCCAAATCTTCGAAGGAACAGGTGAAATTCTCATCCTTCTTGGAGAACTGTAGGTAGGCAATCCCTTTATCCTCAGAAAACGTAATACTTACGTATTGATCCAAAGCATAATGACCGATCAATATTGCTCCCCCTTGTCACCGTCTCCGGTTAATCATTCTGCATGAGAAGGTCGCGATTTTTCTCAAGCGTTCCCCTCAGGCGCAAAATCGCCTTTGAATGAAGCTGCGAAATTCGTGAAGGAGATAATGACATCACCTCAGCGATCTCGCTTAAAGATAAATCCTCATAATATAAAAGGGACACTACGGTCCGTTCTTTCACCGTTAGTTTTTCGATGCCTTTGGTGAGCGTATCGCGCAAGTAAAACTCATTCACTTTACGGTCCGGATTCTTAGCTTTATCGTCCACCAGGATGGACATCCGTGTCTCCGATTCTTCTTCACGAATAGGGTCTTCCAATGAGCAGAGCGACATGACCGCAACATCCTGCAGCATGTTTTGAAACTCCGGCTCGGAAATATTTAAATATTGGCTCATTTCCTCGTCACTGACTGATCTTAAATATTTCTGCTCCAGCTGCTGGTAGGCATCCTCGATTTTCTTGGCTTTTTCACGAACTGATCTGGGAACCCAATCACTTTGGCGTAACGAGTCCAGAATAGCACCCCGTACACGCCAAGAGGCATAGGTTTGGAACTGCAATCCGCGTTTGTAGTCGAATTTCTCAATCGCATCAATAAGACCCATTACACCATTACTGGCCAAATCGTCTTTTGATACATTTTTGGGCAGTCCGACAGCCAACCGGCTGGACACGTAATCTACAATATGGAGGTAATTCTCAATCAGCTTTTTTTTGGCTTCAGGATCACCGTGTTCTTTCCAACGTTCCCAAAGCACGTCTGTTACCGATAGAGAAGCTTTATGCTCGTTCAATGGCTTTCACCCTTCCCAAAGTTTAGTCAGCGGGCATTATGCGGGAATGATAGTCGTTTGGCCGCAAGCACTCGCTTATTCTTCTTTCAGGTGACGAACGGCCTTGGCCAATTCTTCAGGATCTTTCATGGAGACCAGCTTGGGCGGCTGCAGCGGTGTAAAGCCTTCACTGCCTCCGCTTCCTTCTGCCGGCTTTGGTTTCAGAAGGTTGATTAATTCTTCATCCACGTCCGGAGTACTGAGATCAAGCTTAGTACCAAGCATATCATCTTCCGCGGCATTTTCTCCGGTCATATCTGGCGCCGGGGACTGTTTAACAATAAAACCCAATACCCATCTCAGGAGGAATGCAAGCACAAACCAGATAATAAATCCATAAATCCCCCGAATTAGACTCGTCCCAAGTAAATTATGCCCGTAATTCGTAAGAAAGGTAAATAAAAAACCAATCACTCCGGATAAAATGCTTAGTAATATTTTTCCCATCACTATATTTCCTTAGAGCCTTTTTGCACACTGCGGATATAAAGCACTCCTGTGCTGCAGGCAATTTCTATCGTACGCCCAAAATTCCCGCCTGTGTCTTCGGCAATTAAGGGGATGTTCAAAGCCTCTAGAGCTAGCTTGCAGGATTCCACGTTACGAGGCCCGATCCTCATGGTGTCATTCCCCCCGGCAAAGGCAAACATTTGAGAGCCACCGGCCATCTTGGCTACGATTCGGCTGCGAACCGCTCCAAGCGCCAGTAAGCGGGACAACAGCTCCGGCACTGCGGTATCCGCAAACTTGGCGATGTTCATTTGACCCTCACGGGCGATCTCCGACGAAGGCAGCATCACATGCGCCATCCCCGCCAGTTTCTTCCCGGGATCAAACATTGTAAGACCTACGCAGGAGCCAAGTCCAGTGGTGCGGATAAGACTCTCTTGGATGCCTACATTAAGATCTGCCATTCCAACCTTAATAATGCTTTGTTCTTCAATCATTATCAAACGGTACTCCTAATGATTTGAAAATTTTCGGGAATGATTCGGGATCAGGAATAAGGAAAAATTGTCCTTCTATTTCATTCTGGCCTTCCAGGAACGTCGTATCAATAAGCAATGCGTCATCCCCCATTTGGCCGAACTGCAAGAGTCCATAGCCCAGGATCGCCCCGGCCATATCCATAGCAAGTGCAGGCACAGTCGGATACATGGACAGTGACGTAAAGTCTGCAAGGGAAGAAAGGTAAGAACCGGCCAGAATATTGCCGATTTCACTCAAAGCAGAGAGCTCCATTTCACCCAGCTCCTGATCAGGAGCAATCTCAATACCTGCGACGCGGTTAAGAAGGTTCATAGCCGCTTCCGGTGTTAGAATGAAAAAGAGATTTCCGGGAGCCTCACCTTCAACTCGCAGAAACACTGCGTAAACCAGTTCTTCCGCTCCGCCGACCTTGTCAGTAATTTCTTCAAAGCTCAGGAGCTGCACTTTCGGTACAGCCATATCAATCGGCTTATTCAGCAGCTGGGATAATGCGGTGGCGGCGTTACCTGCTCCAATATTCCCGACTTCCTTTAAAACATCCATTTTAAAGTCCTTGAAGTTTTTGAACAGCTCCATAACCTAGCCCTCTAGGCTTTCCAGTTGCACGATTTCACTCTTATTCAGCACTTCAGTCAAGTTGAGCATAATCAGCAGCCGATCTTCCCCGATTTTGGCCACCCCATCCAGATATTTCGCCTTGATACCGCCCACTACATCCGGTGGTGTATCGATGGAATCACGGTTCAAATCAATGACATCATTAGCGGAATCAACAATAAATCCTACTTCCATCTCATTCACATTTACGATAATAATTCGGGTCTGATCCGTGTGTTCTGCTTCTTGAATACCGAAACGGCCGCGCAGATCAATTACCGGAATGACAACACCTCGCAAATTAATGACTCCTTTGATAAAGGAGTAGGTCTTCGGCACACGGGTAATCGGCATCATACGTTCAATGGTTTGGACTTTTTCCACTTCAATCCCATATTCTTCAGAGCCAAGCTTGAATACTATTACTTTGATATCATCAGCCATGGAATGAACCTCCCTGTTCTATCCTAATTATTTTATAAATGCATTCGGATCAATAATAAGTGCAACCTGCCCGTCACCAAGAATAGTCGCACCGGAAATGCCTTGAACCTCAGGCAAATATTTACCCAGATTCTTAATTACAATTTCGTTTTGTCCGATGAAGTCCTGCACAGCCAGTGCAACTAGACGTTCGCCCTTGCGCACAACGACGATTTCTGTTTCTTCTTCCGTGCTTTCATCAAAATCAGGTACTGCATAAAATTTGCTTAGCGAAAGAAGCGGAATATGGCTGTTGCGGAACTCAATCATTCTGTTACCATGGATGGTGCGGATCTGGGTATTTTTAACAATTCCGGTCTCTACAATCGATGAAAGAGGAATTGCATATTTTTCAGAACCAATCTTTACTAACATGGCAGCAATGATAGACAGGGTCAATGGCAGCTGTACCGAGAAGTTTGTACCTTTGCCCGGAGTCGAATAGACAACCACATTTCCGCCAAGCGAAGTGATCTTGGATTTTACAACGTCCAAGCCTACGCCGCGTCCTGAGACATCCGAGATGACTTCTGCCGTGCTGAAGCCTGGTGCAAAGAGAAGTTGAATCGCCTCGTCATCAGAATAAGCAGCAGCTTGTTCTTGAGTAATAATTCCTTTTTTGATTGCAGACTGCAAGATCTTCTGCGGATTGATTCCGGCACCATCGTCCTCAATCTCAATAAATACGTGATTGCCGCTATGGAAAGCCCGCAGATTAACTGTACCGGTATCCGACTTTCCAGAGGCAAGCCGGTCTTGAATCGACTCTACACCATGGTCAACAGCGTTACGCAGCAAATGCACCAGCGGATCTCCGATTTCATCAATCACCGTGCGGTCCAGTTCCGTTTCCGCTCCTGTAACCACAAGATCAATTTTTTTGTCCAGGGACTTGGCGAGGTCACGAACCATGCGCGGGAAACGGTTGAATACGGTATCTACTGGCACCATCCGCAGTTTCATAACAATGTTCTGCAAATCTCCGCTGACACGTCCCATATGCTCAACAGTCTCAGTGAGGTCACCGTTCTGCACTTCAGAAGCCAGCTGTTCCAGACGGACACGGTCGATCAAGAGCTCGCTGAACAGGTTCATCAGCACATCCAAACGTTCGATATCTACGCGGATCGTTCTTGATGGTGCTCCGCCAGTCCGTACCGGCGCTGATTTGCCGTTCTCCTCTTTCGCTGCAGAAGCTGCTGGAGCTGTTGCAGGGGCAGATACCGCAGACTCTTGTACAGGGGCTGAAGGAGAAGCTTCGGCCGTAGCAGCAGACATCTCCTGAGCCATCTGTGATAAAGACTCTTGGTCAAGCGCTACTGCAGTTACCTTGTCGATCTCAGACAAGTTCAAAATCATTCTCTGAATCTCATTAGCGTCCTTTTGGGTTATGTAATAGAGAGAGAATCCATAGTCGAATTTCTCCTGCTCTATGTCCTGAACCGAAGGGAAGGATTTGACCACTTCTCCTGAACGCTCCAGGAGATCAAAAACCATATAAGCCCGTACCGCTTTTAATTGACAGTCCTTACGGATTGCTACGTCGACATACAGCACCTGATGTCCTTCCTGCAGCGATTGCTCCAGAACGGAATACTGGAACTCATCCAGAGATATTTGGGCATCGCCTGTGGTTGCAGCTGCAGCCGTTACTTCTGCTGCAGCACCGGCCGCAGCAGGAACTTCACCCCGAACAATTGCCTGAAGCGAAGATACTATGGCAGTAACATCTGCTTTACCTTCTCCTCCGCCCGTAATATCCTGTACCATGGATTCCAGGGCATCCAAGCTTTTGAACAATGTGTCAAAAATGAAATCCTGCATCCGCAGTTTATTATTGCGAACCAGATCAAGTACATTTTCCATCTGGTGGGTTAGGGAAGCTAAATCCTCGAACCCCATTGTAGCTGCCATACCCTTTAGGGTGTGCGCAGAACGGAAAATCACCTGCACAATACTAATATCTTCAGGATTTGCTTCCAGCCCCATCATGCTCTCATTCAATGACTGCAGATGATCATTTGACTCATCAATAAACATGGATAAATATTGGTTCATGTCCACTAACGAGCACCTCCCCTTCGAGTTCGCTTTTCCTTTATTTTACACTTTGTACCAGCCGTGGTGCGATTTCTTGCAACGGCAAGACATATTTGACACACTTTAATTCCACTGCCGAACGCGGCATTCCGTAAACAACGCAGGTCTCTTCACTCTCAGCAAACGTTGAGGTGACCCCTGTATCGTAAAGTGCCTTCATCATTTTTGCTCCGTCACTGCCCATCCCCGTCATGATTACCGCATGGCGCTCTAGCGCTGTCAGCGGCAGCAGTGATTCGAACATTGTATCTACGGAAGGCCGGTGCCCGTTGCGTGATTCTTCATTCGTAAGCTCGATTGCATATTGTCCTCCCGATGCCGGAACAACCGTAAGATGAAATCCGCCAGGGGCGATATATGCCGCTCCCGGACGCAGGATCATGCCATGTTCAGCTTCTGATACCTCAAGCGGACTAAAAGTGTTCAACCGCTGGGCCAGCGATTTAGTGAAATTGGGCGGCATATGCTGCACAATTACAATCGGCGCCGGGAAATCAGCCGGAATATTCTCCAAAAATGTTTTGAGTGCCCGGGGACCGCCCGTTGAGCAGCCTACAGCAACCAATTTACGAAGACCTTTGGTTCCCAGTTTGCGGTCACTACCTGAAACGGGCGGCTCATTAAGCGAAACAGTAGGCGGTTCAGGTATCGAACGGCTTTCTGGCAAAGCGGGTGCGGATTCTTTCTTAACCCGGGTTTGCATTTTCTCTGGAGCAGCAGGCTTAGGAGGGACAGCCGAAGTCTGGGACAAATTCCGGGTTGTCCCGTTGCCGGCAGAAGACTTGTCGGGCAATTTTTCAATCTGCTTCTCAGCCGGTTTCGGTTGGACTCCAGCAGGCTTAACAGGAACTTCTGTAGCATTCTTTGGCTGAACAGGCTTACGTACACTAGGCTCCGGTAAAACTGTTGGGGTAGCACCCGACGGACGGGCAGAGTCTGACGTCATAACATCGGCGCTGCGGGAGGAAATTCTCGCTTCACGCTGCTCACGGGCCAGCATAGCACCCTTCATCTGCTCCCTTAGTGCTATCCCCACTGCTGTGATATCCTGGGAATTTGAAATAGACGGTTTACGGATGAAATCGAAAGCACCCGATTCAAGTGCAATGATGGTTTCCCTCATGCCTTCTTCATTGATGCCTGACAGCATAATTACCGGCAAGGGATGCTCAGCCATGATCGCTTTTAGTGCCTCCAGGCCGTTCATCTCCGGCATTTCCACATCCATGGTCACCAGATCCGGATGAAATTCATTCACTTTCTCAATCGCTTCCCGCCCGTTGGCAGCAGTCGCGGTTACTTTGAAGTTAGGTTCGTTTTCAATTAAATCGGAAATGATCTTACGCATAAATGCAGAATCATCCACAACTAATACTTTATATGGCCTCATAGCATTTCCACCTCTGTCCATCTAATTCTGAACAATTACTGTTTTCGCTTCAACCACTTGTTGATAAATCCCTTGATGCCCTGCACCTTGGTTGTATCCGCCGAATCGGCGGCCAGGTAATTGAGGGCAAGCCGTTGCACGTCTTTGGCTGCTGCACTGTTCGGAAAAGCCACTGAGAATGGAACTTGTTTTTTGACTGCCTGAACCACATGCGCATCACTGCTGATAAATCCCAAGAAAGAAATGTCCAATTGTAAAAAGCGGCTGGCCGCCATGCGGATTTTATCGCTGGTGCCTTTTGCTTCCCTTTCATCCCCCGCCTGATTAACAATCAACTTGAAGGAGACATTAGGATAAGAATTGTGCACAACCTTCATCAGTGCGTATGCATCCGTTATTGCGGTTGGCTCCGGTGTAGTTACAACCAGACAATCATCTGCTGAGGTTATAAATTTTAACGTCTCCTTGGAAAGCCCCGCCCCCGTATCGAACAAGATGAAATCCATCGTGTCGGCGATTTCTGCAATTTGGGTTGTAAAGTAATTCAGGTCGGTTTCGGATAGGGAAAAAAGCTCATCCATACCCGAACCGCCTGCAATAAACGGCAGACCGCCGGGTCCAATCTGGATAATCTGTCCGATATCCGCTTCTCTTTTTAACAGATGGTACAGATTGTATTTAGCTGATACTCCCATAAGCACGTCGATGTTGGCCATCCCGATATCGGCATCGAACAAAAGCACCCGCCTACCCATCGCTTTTAGAGCTAAAGCAAAGTTTAGCGTGAAATTCGATTTTCCAACACCGCCTTTCCCGCTGCAGACGGTAATGATCCGGGCGGAGGCTCCGCCACCGGACACGCGTTTGGAGTCCTGGCTTGATACCAGCTGTCTCAAAGATTGCGCCTGATCCATCAAGACCCTCCTGTTCCCAGCAGCACTCCACTGAGCTGTTCTTTGGTAGCCATTAGCAGATCATCGGGAACATTTTGCCCATTAGTCATATAAGACAGTTTAAGCGGAAAATCATTCAAGACATTGAACAACGGCCCGTAGCTTCCAGTTTCATCCAGCTTAGTGAAAATGACTTTGTCGAGCTGATAACGGCCAAAATGCTCTACAATCATTTTCATATCACGGCTTTTTGAAGTCATGCTTAGTACCAGGAAGGTCTCACTTTTCAACTCTTTAGCCAGCAGACTTTGCAGCTCGGCGACAAGCATTTCATTGCGGTAATTTCGGCCTGCCGTATCCATTAATACGAGATCGCAGCTCTCTAAGCGGAACAGTGCTCTTTGTAAATCCCCAGGCGACTGTACAACCTCCAGAGGAATATTCAAAATGGCGGCATATGTCCGAAGCTGCTCTACCGCAGAGATCCGATAGGTGTCAGAGGTAATTAACCCCACCTTCCTGCCTTGCTTAAACAATTGCTCAGCGGCCAGTTTGGCGATTGTTGTCGTCTTACCAACGCCTGTAGGCCCAGCGATGTAAACAATTCGCGTATCGGGTGCGATTCCGGTAGAAATTCTCCCGGCAAGGAAGCCGTCCACCTGCTCTTTTAACATTTCATCAAAGTGTTCTGATGTCCAAGTCCGCCCTTCGTCATTCCAGCGGTCAAAAACATTGCCGATCCATTCATCTACGAGCACAGCATCCGTATCCTGTTCGATTAACCGGCGCTTAAACTCATCGAGGACCTCAGGCAATTCAACTCCGCTTGAGGAGAAGCGGGCAATCCGCTCCATCCAATGCTTCATATCCCTGATCTCCCGGAGCACATCGCTTTCCAGCATTGCGGAAACCGGCTGCTCCAGATCCCTATTAAGTTTATCGTAGAGGGCCGAAAACGAGGTGCTTTCTTCCTTTAGAGGTGCAGCCGGTTGTGTATCAGCCGGTTTATTCTCCGCTGGTTGGATTCGCTCCTCTTCCTGATCAAGAGGCGGAAGAACAGCTACAGCCCCTCTGGCCTCCTGCGCTTCAGTTAATGCAGCAGCAATCTCTGCAAAGGACTCAGCAGCCCGTTCTTTAAGCGGCGCCTGTGACGCAGAGACTGCTTTTTGATAAGCCTGCGGTACTGCGCTGCGCGGAATATTTACCGGAGGTGCTGTTGTGGTATTACTCGGTACAGCCGGCTTCCGCGTTTCCTCAACTGCAGCTACCACTTCAATCTTCTTTTTTTGGAACATTCCCATAAATCCGCCGATTTTAATCTCTTTGGTGCTTAGGATGACGGCATCGCTTCCAAGCTCGCTGCGGATGGAATGCATCGCGTCAGGCATCGTATCGACCACATAACGCTTCACTCTCATAAGTTCACCACCCCAACGCTTTGAATTTCAATATTAGGCTCCAGCTCGCTATAAGATAACACCGGAATATCCTGCATCGTCCGTTCAATAACCTGCCGCAAATACATCCGGATGGTCGGGGATGTCAGCACAATCGGCTGTTGTCCGGACTGAAGCAGACGGTTAATCTGCTCCGTAAGACGTTGATATACCGTTTGTGTCGAAACCGGATCAAGTGCCAGATAGCTTCCTTGCTCCGTCTGCTGAACACTTTCGGAAATCTTTTTCTCCAGATTTGGCCCGACTGTAATGACCCGTAAAGTCTCTCCCGCCTGGGAAAATTGTTGGGTAATCTGCCTGGACAATGACTGGCGTACATACTCGGTCAGAATATCCGGATCTTTAGTATAGGTGCCGTAGTCTGCCAGTGTCTCGAAAATCGTAACCAGGTCACGTATTGAGATCTTCTCACGCAGCAGCTTGCCAAGAACCTTTTGAATGTCGCCGATGGCAAGTACTGAAGGAATAAGTTCATCAACCAGGACAGGATAATTCTCCCTGAGGTTATCGACCAATTGCTTCGTCTCTTGGCGTCCAAGCAGCTCATGGCCATGGCGTTTGATCAGCTCTGTTAAGTGAGTAGCTACAACAGAAGGCGGATCAACTACGGTATAGCCGGATAACTCCGCCCGTTCTTTAACAGAATCATCAATCCACAGTGCAGGCAGTCCAAACGATGGTTCCACCGTTTCTATGCCATTAATCGACTCATCATCATACCCGGGACTCATGGCAAGATAGTGATTAAGTAGTAATTCACCGCCGCCAACGTTATTTCCTTTAATTTTGATGACATATTCATTCGGTTTTAGTTGAATATTGTCGCGAATACGTATAACAGGAACAACAAGACCCATTTCCAGCGCACATTGTCGTCTAATCATGATAATCCGGTCAAGTAAATCCCCGCCCTGACCTGTATCCGCCAGCGGAATCAGTCCATAACCAAACTCGAACTCTATCGGATCAACTGTCAGTAAGTTGATTACACTTTCCGGACTGCGTACCTCTTCTATCTGCTTCTCTTCCACCAGCTGCTCCTCGGCAATCAGCTTTTTATTAGCCTTCTGGCCCATACTGTAAGCTGCATATGCCATTAGCCCTGCCAGCGGCAAAGTAGACATTACCGTAATTGGTGTGAAGAAACCCAGAAAAGCGATGGTTACAGCTACTATGTACAGCAGCTTCGGATAAGACAATAATTGACCTGTTAGATCTTCTGCGAGATTGCCTTCCGATGCTGCCCGTGTAACAATCAGACCAGAAGCGGTTGAAATGAGCAGGGCCGGAATCTGGCTGACCAGACCATCCCCAATTGTCAGTACGGAATATGTCGAAAGCGCATCCTGGAATGAATAACCATGAACAGTCATTCCGATAATAAAACCGCCGATCAGGTTGATCAGCAGGATGATAATGCTGGCAATCGCATCTCCCTTGACGAATTTACTTGCTCCATCCATGGCCCCGAAGAAATCAGCTTCACGCTCAACATTACGGCGGCGTTCCCGGGCCTGTTGTTCATTGATCATCCCAGCGTTCAAATCCGCATCGATACTCATCTGCTTACCTGGCATCGCATCCAGTGTAAAGCGTGCACCTACCTCAGCTACACGTTCCGAACCTTTGGTAATTACAATGAACTGGACAACGACCAGAATCAGAAACACAATAAATCCGATGGCAATTTGCCCTCTCGCGATCCAGCTACCGAACGTTGCCACAACCTCACCGGCATGACCATTCGAGAGAATCAATTTGGTAGTTGAGATATTTAGAGCAAGCCGGAATAAGGTCGTGATTAAGAGCAATGAAGGAAATATTGAAAATTGCAGCGGGTCCTTCGTATTCATTGCTACCAAAATGATAGTTAACGCTATTGAAATATTGACTATCAGCAGTACATCCAGAAGCCACGCCGGGATAGGCAGAATCATCATAAGCACAATACCGATTATGCCCAGTAGAACTGTTAGATCTCTAGCTTTCAACGTCCTTTTCCTCCCCCGGGCTTATTTCCTCTTGCCTTTAAGCTTATATACATAGGCCAGCACCTCGGCAACCGCCTGGAACAGATCTGCAGGAACCACATCACCGATCTCTGTCCTCTGGAATAATGCCCGTGCCAGCGGCTTATTCTCCATAGTCATAACACCATGCTCCTTAGCCAGCTCTCTGATGCGGAGCGCCACATAATCCTGGCCTTTGGCAATAATCTGCGGAGCTTCCATTTGTGATCCATCATATTTTAGGGCAACTGCAAAGTGCGTTGGATTTGTGATAATTACATCTGCTTTTGGGATTTCCTGCATCATCCGCTGCATAGCCATTCTGCGCTGGCGTTCCCTGATTTTCCCCTTAATGATGGGATCGCCTTCCATTTTTTTGTATTCATCCTTAATATCTTGCTTCGACATTTTCAGGCTTTTTTCATGCTCATACTTTTGGTATATATAGTCGAGGACCGCCATTATGAAGAGTACAGCCCCAATTTTAATCCCAAGGTTCATCGTCAGCTTGGCTACGAACTTAAAAACGCCTTCTGCATCAATATGTGATAGAGAAGCGAAACTCTCTTTTTCACCCCAAAGAGTGCTATATACCAGATAGGCGATTAACACCAGCTTAAAGATAGATTTAAGGAATTCCACAAATGAACGCATGGAGAAAATATTTTTGAATCCTTTAATCGGATTAATTTTACTGAACTTAGGTGTTATTCCTTCCCCGGTAGCCATAAATCCGACTTGGGCAAAATTCACAACCAATGCCAGCAAAAAAGTAATTCCGAGCAACGGGGCAAGCAGAATTAAAATTTGCAGACCATACTCGTTAAACATCTTTGAAACGTTCTCAGCTGTAACCTCCATCATCATACGGTTCTGAAAAATGTCCAGAAAAAGCGACAGGAACCGTTCTTTCATGAAGCCCCCGAACATAGAAAGGCTGAGAAGTGCCGATAACAACACAACCGCACCGGATATTTCCGCACTTTTGGCTACCTGGCCCTTTTTTCGGGCATCCTGCCGTTTCTTAGGAGTTGCTTTTTCAGTCTTATCTCCCCCGAAATGCTGAAGATCCAGTTTATAGCGTTTGGTGTTCGGCATGTTACTCTCTCCCAACAGCCATCTAAGGGCTTTTTCCGATAAGATTCAACAGATTTTGCATGGACTCAAACATAATGTCGAAGAGATTCTGGAAAAGAACGGCCAGACCCGGCATTAACAGTACGAGCAGTGTAAGACCTATAATGATTTTGAGTGGAACCCCGATGACAAATACATTATATTGCGGGGCGGTTCTCGCCAGAAATGCCAGACCCACATCGGTAAGGAACAATGCGGCTACGAGCGGCGCCGACATTTGAAAGGCCAGCGTGAAGGATTGGGCAAACGTACGGACTAGAAAATCCGATAAGCTGCCATCCTGCATTTTGAGCAAAATATCATTGTTCAATGGTACCCATTTATAACTGTAAATAATTGCATTCAACAGATAATGATGGCCGTTCATCGTTAAAAACATCAACAGAGCAATCATATACTTGAAATTGCCGATAATAGGAGCAGAAGCGCCAGTCATCGGATCAATTACGTTCGCAATCCCAAAGCCGATTTGTATGTCGATAAAAGAGCCCGCTGTTTGAATAGTCATGAACATCAGGTAAGCGATAAAGCCAAGCAATAGTCCTACTAACACTTCTCTTATAATTAGTAAAATATAAGTTAGATCCTGTGTAACAGCAATCCCCGTTCCCCCCGCGCTAAAAACGACCAATGCGACAAAAAAGGACAGTCCGATCTTGAACGTTGTCGGTACGCTTTGCGAAGAAAATACAGGAACTACAACAAAAAAGGAGGTAATTCGACAAAAAATCAGCAAAAAGACGGGAAAACTTTGCAGCAAGGTCTCCATATTCATCTTTTTAACCGATATACATATAGAGACTGCCCAAAATTTGGCTGGTGAAGTCCACCAGTTTGGTGATAATCCATGGTCCAAACAGCAGTAAGGCTAGCAATACGGCAACAATTTTCGGAACGAATGCCAAGGTTTGCTCCTGAATCTGTGTTGTTGCCTGAAATATACTGACTATTAGTCCTACCACCAGACCAAGAATCAGCATGGGGGCGCTTGTTTCCAGCACCAAATATACGGCTTGGCCCGCTAGACCGATAATAAACTCCGTATTCATCCCTCAAGCCTCCTCTTAATCGTCAGGTGTTAAAACTTAGCAGTAGTGATTTAATGACTAAGTACCAGCCGTCTACCAGTACAAAGAGCATTATTTTAAAAGGCAATGAGATCATAACCGGGGGCAGCATCATCATCCCCATGGCCATCAGTGTACTTGATACAACAATATCAATAATCAGAAAGGGAATGAAAATCATAAAACCCATTGTAAAGGCTTTTTTCATTTCCCCGATTGCAAAGGCCGGCACCATCACCGTAAGCGGTATGTCGCTGTAAGTTGCAGGTTTGACCGAAGCATTATTGCCGGTGTAATTCATAAACAGCAGCAGATCTTTGGTGTTTGTCTGCTTGAACATAAATTCCTTCATTGGATCAGCTGCTTTGGCAAGCGCCTCGGACTGGGTGAGCGTCCCTTTCATGTACGGCTGCAATGCCTGTTCATTTACCTGTGACAGTGTAGGTGTCATGATAAACAGGGTAAGGAACAAGGCTAGCCCCACCAGCACCTGGTTGGGAGGCATTTGCTGCGTACCTAGCGAAGTTCTGACAAAACCCAGCACGATGACGATCCGTGTAAAACTGGTCATAAGTACTAAAAAAGACGGGGCCACACTCAGTACTGTCACAAGGAGCAATATCGAGATGGAACTGGTCCCTCCGCCGGCGGAACCGTCATTATCGCCGACCTGAATATTAATATTCGGAATAGGATCAGCGTGAATCGGATGCAAGAGCATGACACTAAACATACCAAGCAACAGAAAAGAAAGAATCAGCTTTTTTTTCATAAATCCCTCGACTCATCCTTAAAGCCGTCATCCCGGAGAAGCTCTTCCATTTTCTCTTTACGCTCAGGTGCAAGCGCAAGCTTGGATTGCAACGTCTCATAAAAAGAGGATGTTTCATTAAGTTCGATTTCCTGAGAAGGTACCTCTCCGCGCACCTTGGCTTTGATCTTAGCTATAAGGGGCAATAGGAAGTTATTCTGACTTGATGTTTGATCCTCAAACCGAGAAATAATAAGTGCTACTTCAGCAGGGTCAGTGATTTTATCCAGTATCGATATATTCTCACCGACCCCGATCAAGTAGAGGCTGTCGCCGATTTCAACAATCTGCACAGACTTATTGGGACCCAATCCGAGCGCACCAAGCGTACGGATGGACTGCCCACTCATTAATGTCTGATTACGGCGCCCTAGGAACCGGATCAGCAGCACTATGAGGATGATAATTATGGCAAGGACAAAAATAACTTTCAGTAAACTCAGCAGGGGACTACTATCTCCGAGCGTTCCGGAAGCGGATAACATGCCTCGTGCCTAGACGCCCAGTGTTTTGTTAATAGCTTCGATAACACGGTCTGCCTGGAAAGGCTTCACAATGAAATCTTTAGCACCTGCTTGAATAGCGTCAATTACCATAGCCTGCTGACCCATGGCTGAACACATGATGACTTTGG
>CAKMKL010000010.1 GCA_927443375.1 uncultured Paenibacillus sp.
AAATTCCGTTCATTCCTGCCCGGATCGTCCTGCAGGACTTCACCGGTGTTCCGGTCGTTGTCGATCTGGCAGCCATGCGAGACACCGTCAAGAAGGCAGGCGGCGATCCTAAGAAGATCAATCCGCTTGTGCCCGTAGACCTTGTTATTGACCACTCTGTAATGGTTGATGCTTTCGGCACGGCCGATGCACTCGATTATAATATGAACGTTGAATTCGAACGGAATGAAGAACGTTACCGCTTCCTGCGCTGGGCGCAGACTGCGTTCAACAACTTCCGCGCTGTTCCGCCGGCAACCGGAATCGTGCATCAGGTTAACCTGGAGTATCTGGCTTCGGTTGCAACAACCAAAACCGTCGACGGTGAAACGGTAGTCTATCCGGATTCCCTCGTCGGCACCGATTCCCATACCACCATGATCAACGGCCTTGGCGTCGTCGGCTGGGGTGTCGGCGGTATCGAAGCCGAAGCCGGGATGCTGGGGCAGCCGCTGTATTTTGTTACACCGGATGTTGTGGGCTTCAAGCTTACCGGCAGTCTGGTAGAAGGTGCTACAGCAACCGATCTGGCACTGACCGTTACCCAAATGCTCCGTAAAAAGGGCGTAGTCGGCAAATTCGTAGAATTCTACGGTCCGGGTCTGGCCAACATCAGTCTGGCTGACCGCGCAACCGTCGCCAATATGGCTCCTGAGTATGGTGCAACAATCGGTTTCTTCCCTGTTGATGACGAGACGCTGGCTTACCTGCGCAGCACCGGCCGTCCGGATGAACTGGTTGAACTGGTCGGGGATTACTATAAGGCACAGGGCATGTTCCGCACTGCTGATACTCCTGATCCTCAGTTCAGCGAAATTATCGAGCTTGACCTGGCCTCCGTTGTTCCGAGCCTTGCCGGACCGAAACGTCCGCAGGACCGGGTAGAGCTGACACACATGAAGGAGAACTTCGAAGGTATTATCCGCACACCGGTTGATAAAGGCGGATATGGCCTCAGTGATGAGAAGATAGCCGAGGTTGTTGAAGTGCAGCATAAGAACGGAACCACCAGCAAGATGGGTACGGGAGCCGTTGTTATTGCCGCCATCACCAGCTGCACGAACACCTCCAACCCAAGCGTTATGCTCGGAGCGGGGCTGCTCGCCAAAAAAGCTGTAGAACGCGGACTCACTAAACCGGGATACGTGAAAAGCAGTCTGACTCCGGGTTCCCTTGTGGTTACCGAATATCTGCAAAAGGCAGATCTGCTGAAGCCGCTGGAAGCCCTGGGCTTTTATCTGGCCGGATACGGCTGCGCGACCTGTATCGGCAACTCGGGTCCGCTGCCGGACGAAGTGAGCCAGGCCATCTCCGAACATGATATGACAGTGGCCGCTGTAATCTCCGGTAACCGTAACTTTGAAGGCCGCGTGCATGCCCAGGTCAAAGCCAACTATCTGGCTTCACCGCCGCTCGTTGTCGCTTACGCCCTGGCCGGTACGGTTAATATTGACCTGCAGACCGAGCCGCTCGGCTATGACCCGCAAGGAGAGCCGGTCTTCCTGAAGGATATCTGGCCGACTTCCGCTGAAATCCGCGAAGCGGTCGGTCTCTCCCTGAGTCCGGAAATGTTCCGCCGCAAATATGAGAATGTCTTCACCGCTAACGAACGCTGGAATTCGATTCCTATTCCGGAAGGCGAGCTGTATGAATGGGATGATAACTCTACCTACATTCAGAACCCGCCATTCTTTGAGAATCTGGCTGACGGCATCGACGATATCAAGGACATCAGCAATGCACGTGTGCTGGCGCTGCTGGGTGATTCCGTTACAACTGACCACATCTCGCCTGCAGGCAATATTTCTACTTCCGGCCCTGCCGGGGAATATCTGCGCGGTCACGGTGTAGAACGCGCCGACTTCAACTCCTATGGTTCCCGCCGCGGAAACCATGAGGTCATGATGCGCGGTACATTCGCCAACATCCGGATCCGCAATGCAGTTGCTCCGGGTACGGAAGGCGGCGTGACCACCTTCCTGCCAAGTGAAGAAGTCATGTCCATCTACGACGCTTCCATGCTGTACCAGTCGGCTGGCCAGAACCTGGTCGTTATTGCCGGTAAGGAATACGGCACAGGCAGCTCACGCGACTGGGCAGCCAAAGGCACGCTGCTGCTTGGCGTCAAAGCCGTCATCGCCGAGAGCTTCGAGCGGATTCACCGCAGCAACCTTGTCGGCATGGGCGTACTTCCGCTGCAGTTCCAGGAAGGCTACGGCTGGAGCAGCATGGGACTGACCGGACGCGAGACCTTCAACATCACCGGGCTCGACAATAACGTGCTGCCGGGCCAGGAATTAACCGTCACCGCTACCCGTGAAGACGGTTCACAGTTCGACTTCCCGGTCATTGCGCGGCTGGACAGTACCGTTGACATTGATTACTACCGTAACGGCGGCATTCTGCAGACGGTGCTCCGCCAGATGCTGGCTGATGCTACAGCTTCGGAAACTGCACTGCCGGTGGAATAATCCCGCCTTAACCGCAACAGAATCTGAAATATAGAAACAGCCCCCGGCGCTCCTCTGTGAGCACCGGGGGCTGTTTCTATATTAAATCTCAGGTCCGTTCCGAGCTCAAAATCCGCTTGTAGACCAAGGCGATAATTTGTGAGCGGTCAGTCACATTCATTTTAGTAAAAATACGGCTCAAATGGTTCTTGACGGTGTGCTCACTAATGAATAGGGCGCTGGCGATTTCTTTGTTCGTCTTACCGTGCACAATCAGCTCCAGCACTTCTTCCTCACGCGGAGATATGCCCCATTCTTCCTTTGGAAGCGTCAAGGCTGCACTGTCCAGCAGCCTCTTGCCGGTAATCACCCTTTTCTTCGGCGGTGAATCCTCATGAATCCGCAGAAAAGACTGAAACGAAGACAACAGCTGTTCCCCGACCACAGCGGTCACCGCAGAGTCCAGGCGGAACCTGGACGGATCGATCCATTTTTGCGGAGAACCTTCAAGCTGTTCTGGCTCAGCCTGTCCTCCGATATGGTGAAGGACAAGCGCCAGCACCTGAACAACTGGCGGCAAGACGGGTTTCTCCATTCCTGAATGGCAAGCTGGCAATTGGTCCACCTGTTTAAGCACCATAAGCTCAGGCTTGAAAAAACCGTATTCCGCGACAAGCTCAGTCCGGAACGGAGCCAGCAGACCCGCCAGCTTCACTTGTTCTGATTCAGCTTCTGAAAGGCCGAGGAAGCGGGCAAAGGTGCAGGCCATGTCCGATACATCCAGCGAGAGATTCTGTAATAAGGAATGATTATTCTGAATAAACTGGCGTAAATTTCTCAGAAACACTTCTGACTGCTTCAAATATCTGGCGTCCTTCTCGATAAGACATATGGATGTTCCGGCCAGGGCGGCAACAGTCTCCAACAAGTTCAGCCACCGCTCTGCTTCTTCCTGCTGCCTGAATCCAACGGATAACACTCCCCTGAATTCATTCCCTGACATCAATGGACATTCAAGCAGGAGGGATCCCATGGCAGTCTCATGGAAAATGGCTGACGACAGAAAAGATTGCGGGGAATAGCGGGCTTCCAGCTCCTGAATATAGTAGGCTTCAGATTCAGGCGTCCATCCTCTGGCGAAATATGTATTAGCAGGATATCCTTTATCCTGGAAATAGACCAGTACAGAAGACGGATAAAAGGGCAGTCCCATCACTACATTAAGTATCTGTGCCCCCAGCTCATGCAAAGATCCGCTCTGCGGGAGCAGTGCCGCCGCTTCCTTAAGCCCTAGTGTACCTTCCTTGCATAGCTGCGCCTGGTGCAGCAGCTCTTCTCCCCGCTCTGAGATACCCAGAAGTGAAGCAATCATTTGCTCCTGGTACCCGCTCCCGCCCTCCAGGCTGTTGCTTCCTGTGCCGGCTGTGAACAAAAGGGCTCTTTTGCCCTTGTTAATCCGAACAGGATAACAAGATAAATATTCAGGCATTTCCAGTCCCAGTTGAGTGAAAAAAAGCGTTCTAGGATCTTTGGAAACCGCCTGCCAATGACGAGGCTCCTTACCTAACGCAGCCTGGCCCAAAAAGCCGTCCCCTTGCTGGAAAACCGCATTCAGCAGCAGACGGGCATCCTTTCCCGCAGCATACTTCACCTTGAATTGGCCCTCGTCCGTTTCCATAGCCAAGGCATACAAATCTCCCGCTGCCGTCTCGGCCAGCATCTGCAGTACTGCTTCAATATCCAGAAAACCTTCTTCCAGATCGTCCAGAAGCCGGGTCATGATCATACCGCTTCGTTCTTCCTGAGGTTTCTCCGCCCAGCCGGCGAACAACTTACACAGCACAGTGCCAAGCACCGTTAATTTCTCCCTGATTTCCGCTATCCGTTCCTGGCTATACTCAGGCATAGCAAGAAGCTCGGCATGCAGCTGCTTATAATCGGGATGATGCTTCGTTTGAGCCGCGAAAAGCTCCAG
>CAKMKL010000011.1 GCA_927443375.1 uncultured Paenibacillus sp.
AGCAGCAATTTCAGCAGCCGAACGGTCTTCAACCCCATGACGCTCAATGAAATGAACGAGCTCCCCGTCCTTCATCAAAGCGATGGAAGGCGAAGAAGGCGGATATGGAGCGAAGTATTCACGTGCTTTGGCCGTGGCTTCCTTCTCCTGGCCCGCGAACACTGTGAACAGGTGATCCGGCAAAATTTCATTCTGCAAAGCTTGGGCTACACCGGGACGGCACTGGCCGGCTGCACAGCCGCAGACAGAATTGACAACAACAAGTGACGTTCCTTTTACGGTTGGAAGAGTGGCTTCCACCTCTTCTGGAGTCAATAACTCCTGAAACCCGATACTAGTCAGGTCGTCACGCATAGGCTGAATCGAATCCCGCATATATTGATTAAATGACATGGACATTCTTCTGCACTCTCCTTTGCCTTATAAAGTGTTTGGTCAGGCTGCATTACCGCAGCACTTACTAACTTTATTATACATACATACCCTGTGAAAGCAAGGAATGCCGGCTAGTTCCGCTTCTTCATGCCCTCAGGTTTTCCCGCAGGCTTACTTCATTTCTGACAACGGGCATCACTCGCTCCGCGGGCAGCGCCGGACAGCTCTGGATACGCCCTGCCGTAGGTGGTATGATGCCGTTAGCAGAGATAGATGTCCGCACAACCTGAAGCATATAAAGGAGAAGATTCATGAGTAACTATGATGTAATCGTCATTGGAGGCGGCCCCTCCGGGCTGATGGCCAGCGTAGCCGCAGCAGAGCACGGCGCCTCCGTGCTGCTGATTGATAAAGGGGGCAAGCTTGGCCGGAAGCTGGGAATCTCGGGCGGCGGGCGCTGCAACGTCACCAACGTTAAGGAAACCGCAGAGCTGATCGCCCATATCCCCGGCAACGGCCGGTTTTTGTACAGCGCATTCGATCATTTTAATAACCGTGATATTATCGAGTTTTTTGAGAACCTGGGGATTGCCCTTAAGGAGGAGGACAACGGGCGGATGTTCCCTGTATCCGACAAAGCCTCAAGCGTCGTCTCTGCACTCATTGGCAAGGTCCGGAGTCTCGGCGTACAGATAATGACTAATAGTCCGGTGCGGGAAGTGCTCTATGCGGAAGGTGCCGCGAAGGGGGTGCGGCTGGAATCAGGACAAGCCTTCGGCGCTGCGGCCGTGATTATTGCCACCGGCGGTAAATCCGTACCACAGACGGGTTCCACTGGAGACGGCTATCCGTGGGCTGAGGCAGCGGGGCATACGATTACGGAGCTTTTCCCGACAGAAGTGCCCATCGTTTCACGCGAGGAGTGGATCAAGTCAGGCGATCTGCAGGGGCTGTCCCTGCGCGATGTGACACTTTCCGTCTGGAATCCCAAAGGCAAAAAGCTCATCTCCCACCGCGGAGATATGATCTTTACCCACTTCGGACTGTCCGGTCCGATTGCCCTGCGCTGCAGCCAGTTTCTGCGCCAGGTCCAGTGTAAAACGGGAACCGATGCCGTGGAGCTGTCCATTGACCTGTTTCCCGACCACCAGCCGCAGGAGGTAGAGTCACAGCTGCTGCACAAACTCGAGCTTGAGCCTAAAAAAGCGATCCGCAACTCACTGAAGGGGCTGCTTCCCGAGCGCCTGATTCCGCTTCTGCTGTCCAAAGCCGGGCTCGACGGGGATCTTACCGGCCATCATCTGCCCAAAAGCGGACTGCAGTCTCTGGCAGTCCTGCTGAAGCGGATGCCTGTTATTGCACACGGCACCCGTTCTCTGGCTGAGGCCTTTGTGACCGGCGGAGGCGTCAACCTGAAAGAAATCGATCCAAAAACCATGGAATCGAAGCTCACGCAAGGCCTCTACTTCTGCGGGGAAGTACTGGATATCCACGGATACACCGGCGGCTACAACATTACCGCCGCCTTCTCCACAGGCTATACGGCAGGCAAGCATGCTGCCGGACATTTGTAGCCGTCCAGGCTTGACTGCCCCTCTAATTTTCCAACAAAAAAAGCGTTGCTTGCGCAGGATCGCAGGCAGCGCTTTTTGGATGAGACAGCTTAATGCTCTGTCAGGCGGATCGTGCTATATATTCGTGATATGAAGACTCCCAGGCCATAGCCCAAGGGTACAAACAGCAGCAGTCCAAGCCATCCATACAAAGGAATAAACACCACTGCAGAGCACACTACGGTATAGGGAAGGATCAGGATTTTAATCGCCTTTGAGCCGGCTTCAGCCTTTTGTGTCTTGGTAAACGGCAGGATGCCGATGTAATCATCTCCGGCAAAGAGCAGCCAGAAGGAGCACAGCCAGTAGCACATTAATAAAGCCAACACCACGAGCAGGATCCACTTGAGGAAGGCCGGAGCAATAAATAACGCCCCCATGGATACTCCTGTGAATGCGAAATACAGCTTCAAATGCGCCGGATTGCGTACGAGCGCTTTGATTCCCGCCGCCGTGAAGCGGCTTTCGGGCAGCGTCGAGGACAGCAGCGGCTGCGATTTGCGGAAGATCCAGGGTCTGTACCGGGTGGGACGAGGCTTATCAAGTACCCCCCGCAGCAGGAGCCCTGCGATTCTCATCCGCTGCTTATAGTCTTCGCGCACATCGCTGAGAAAGGTCCCGCGCAAGCGAAGGCGGTACCGGACCGCCCAGACGGTCACCGCTGCGTACACGGCTGCGGCAGCGAGCAGCAGTAGCGGGCTGTTCTCCCAGAGGAGGGCCAGCCGGATGTAGATTCCGGAAGGTACAGTGACTGCGGGAATCAGCCACAGCCAGCGGCGGAAGCCTTTGCGCTGCACTTTGACGACATGCCCCAGCAGCTTGACGCTCCAGCCGGCGGTTATGGTAAGCAGCAGCAGCGATCCGGCTGCTCCCGGGCTTAGGCCATAGCCGCGGATGATAAAGGGCAGCAGAACGGCAAAGACAGCAGCAATTTTCAGTGTGGTAACAATAAGACTATAGATTATTCCGCGGAGCAGGATACTATTAATCCAGTTCTGCCGCTGCCTGAGGAACAGCAGATCGCCTTCCTGCAGCAGCAGCACCATTCCCCCGGTTACAAGCAGAATGGCAAACAGCAGAGGAATCATCGTAAAAGGGAGGAACGATGTCCAGGCCGGCATGTCCCCTTTCCAGAATCCGTAATAGAAGCGTCCGCCCAGCAGGCCGCCGGGGATGATAATATAGAGCAGCACTGTCCAGTCCGCTGCGGTCCGGATGATCGCGGATTGCTCGCGCCAATGCGAGAACAGCCGCCGCCGGAACAGACGCGGACCCGTAGGGAACGCGTAGGCCGATCTGCTTTTCGGAGTATTACTGTGTATTACCGCATTATTCCGTCTGCTCATGTTAATTCGTCGAAGCAATCAAACAACGACCCCTCCGGCAAATCCGCAATGTCGCGGATCTCCTCCAATGTGCCTGTTGCTGTCATTCTCCCTCCGGAAATCAGCACGAAGCTGTCGCAGATTTTCTCAGCGGTATCCAGCACATGTGTAGACATGAGAACTCCTGCACCGCGTTGCCGCTCCGCTTCCAGCAGCCGAAGGAAATCCTTCGTGGCCCGGGGGTCAAGTCCGATAAACGGCTCATCCACGATATACACATCAGGCTGGACCAGAAACCCGAGCATCAGCATCATCTTTTGCTTCATGCCCTTGGAGAAGCCTGCCGGCAGGTCGTCGCGCACATTGTCCATCCCGAATTGCACCAGAAGCTTCCCTGCGGTCGCCTCAAACTTGTCATAGGGCAGTCCATACGCCGCAGCTGCCAGATCCAGATGCTCCCAAAGCGTCAGATCCTCATAAAACACAGGCTGTTCCGGCACATAGGCGTAGGATTTGTTCTCTCCGCCAATCGTCACCTTAGCTTTGGCATGCTTGAGCAGACCGAGCAGCGTTTTGATCGTCGTGCTTTTCCCGGCTCCGTTCGGTCCAATCAAGCCCAGCAGCTCACCCTGGCGTACCTGGAAGGATATTCCCGATATCCGGTTATCTCCTGCTTCGTATCCGGCTTCATCAATGAGAACCTCCAATACGACTCCCCGCTCGTCCTCCACCTCTTCTATCTCTTCCATACAGCTCTCCATCTCCTAATGTTGAATACCCATTGTCCCGGATGGAATCCGGGCTTTCTACCATTATACGAACTATGGCTGAGATACTTCAAACATTACTTGTGTGCCCGGCCTTCCCGCATTGTCCCTGTTCTCGATTCTGCTGCGCAGCATCAGCATTGCAAGGCCAAGCAGCGCGGCCAGTACACCCGAAAGAACGAATGCGGAAACCGGTCCCGAGGCTGTCACAAGTGCGCCACCGGCTACAGGACCAAGAATGACCGCTGCGCTGGTCAGGCTGTTGACCGTGCCGAATACCCGCCCCGTGTACGCTTCCGGTGTTCTCCGCTGCAGCATCGCATAAAACGGGATGAAGACCAGTCCTGCTCCCGCTCCCGCGGCCGTAAACGAACTGAACAGCATGATATTCATCCACCGGCCGGCTTCTCCGTATGCAGTCACCAGCGCGGCGGCAGTAAATACTGAACCCATAAGGATCGCACCAGCACTCATAAAGAACAGCGGCCGCTTGCCCATCCGGCCGGAGACAAGGGCTGAGAGCAGCGTTCCCAAACCGCTCGCCGCCAGGCACCAGCCCAGCAAATCCCCGCTGATTCCGGGTATATCCCTGAACAGCGTCACCGTCTGAGAATCCGCAATCTGCAGTACCAGCAGTACCGTTACAAGCATGACCACCCCACCCAGCACCGCAGGCATTCCGGTAATCATCCGAAGTCCGCTGCTCACTTCCCTGCGGAAGGATTTGCGGCCCTGAAGTTCCTCTGCCGTATCTGTCGCCCTGTCCGTCCGGTATTTCCCGGCTTGCGGCACCGCCAGCAGAATGACTGCAGAGACCAGATAGGTAGCCGAGTCCAACACATAGCAGGCGGAGATCCCAAAAGCCGCAACGAGCAGACCGCCAAGCGCGGGACCGATGATTTTGGTGATTTGCTCAATAGACGAGCTGAGGGCAATGGCTTGATCCATTTGCCCTGAAGGCACCAGTTCTTTGAGCTTGCCGCTTTTGGCCGGGGAAAACAGCACATCCAGGATTCCTTTGAAGATCAGCAACAGGTAGACCTGCCACAACGAACCGGCAAATACGAGGCAGGCCACAATCCCCGCACGCGCAAGATCCGAGCCGATCATGATCGCTTTGCGGTCCATTTTGTCACTTAAATATCCCGCCAGCGGGCCGCCGAGCAGCATAGGCACGGCCATGCACAGTGAGATTGCTGTAATCTCCCAAGGTGTAGCCTGCCACTTCAGGCCGACCATCGTCAGCAGCGCAAGCAGATGCAGCCAATCCCCTACATTGGAGATAAGCTGTGCGGACATCAGCAGCATAAACGGCCGGTTTGCCGTCAGCTTCACTTCCTGCACCACCGCGTTGTTAGATTCTTCCATCTCTCTACCACTCCCCTGCTACCATTGCTTATCTGTAATTTATAGTAAAGGAACCCGCGGCTCCCTTCATCAATCCCCGGTTGTAACTATTGGCGGTGCCTAAGACTGAAAAGCTCCTCAATCTGCAGGCGGATAGCCAAAAAGG
>CAKMKL010000012.1 GCA_927443375.1 uncultured Paenibacillus sp.
CGAATCAGATTACAGAACCGGAGAACTGAAAGCGCAGTTTAAACCGTATATCTGGAGTTTGATGGAGCAGTTTTCGGATAATTATCAGCAAAGCGGAATTTATTTCACAAGTGAGGTTACGGATGGGATACCATGGGATGCAGCTGTCACCAAAAGATATGACGCACTATGGACTTTTGATGCTGCTATTATACCTAAAGATTTAACAGATTTATATCTCGAACCCAATGATCAAGTATTCTTTTACGGATATTATGAAGATAATTTATACCTGGCACATAAGAATATTTGGCTGGAGAGGCCGTGGAAGGACAATTCAGATTGAACTTGGAAATACATTTCTAATTACATTTATATAAAAAGAGGTGCAAGATGTAAGGCAGCCGTGCCGTCTTCATAGAGTTGAAGACTGAGGTTTATGAAGAATACGCAGAGCTGTACCATTCATTCGAGGAAGCTATGGCTCCTAAGGAAATGTCATATAGGTGACGGTGGTTATTTAGATATACTTGCTCTAAAGGGAGTGAGATAATGTCTGGTAAAAAATTATCTGTAATCGTTTTAATCAGTTTTATAGCTATTCTAATTCGTTCAGTGCTGCAGCTTTTAATTCCATCTTCGAATCAGACGGTGTTGCAACAGAGCGTATTTGTCAAGAATGGTACATTACCCATAGCTTTTATGATTTATGGTACAGTAGCATTTATTGCAATTACTCTTATTTTTCTACTAATACATAAGGGAATGGGCGGTAGCAGATTATCAAAAGGTTTGAAAACAGGGTTAATATACTCTGTGGTATGGACCATTTTCTTAGTAGAACCATTGCCGCATGGTTCCGCGATAGATTTAATTACATATCCTTTGGCGGACAGTATAGTACTTGTTATCTTAGGAGTATTGACAGGGATATTTTTGTCAGAGAACTCACCGGTGGAAAAGCACAACTTAGGTATCCAGTCCCTTTTTAACATCTCAATGATTACTTTGATTTTTGTAGCTGGCAGAATGATTGAATATGAAGTTTTTCATATTTATTCTATGTTTGATCAGGCGCAAGTGAAAACGCTTGGTTGGGTTATCTGTACTGGAATTATAATAGGACTTATGTTTGAACATATAAACTATACAATTAAGACAAAAAATGCTGTTAAGAAGTCTTTAATATTTGGCGGAATTATTTTTGGGATTAATTTATTGTTTTTTAACTTCTTTCTGCCGCTTGTTTTAAAAGTTGAGATTGTAGATATGAGTATTAGAACGATTATCGACAGCGCCTCAGTAATAATAGGTTGTTTAATTATTAACATTAAGGCTACTAAAGTGTCTAAGGTTATAGAGGTCGATAAAATATAAAAAAACGGAGCGTAAGTAATTATGCGCTCCGTTTTTTTAACAGCTTACTATACAAAGTAGAATGCCCGTATCCGCTTTATTCTGCAACTTCCCTATCCGGCAATTGTGAAACATAGCTGTCGGAGAGCTGAAGGAGCTTCAGTGCACGATCGAACTCATCCTCAGTGGAGAGAAGCGGCTTGTTGCCGTCACCAGACAGCGTGTAATGCTGGCCGTCCTCGTACCCGCTGCCGGATAAGAACAGCTCTTCGTTATTTACAAATGATCCGGTTGGCAGATAATAACGCTGAGGCAGCAGATTGTAGGACGTCTGGTTTAATAAATCCTGTCCAAAATGAATATGATCCTCCACAGACACACCCAGCAAATTCGCTACTGTCGGTAAAATATCCACCTGTCCGCCTAATTGATTCTGTACGCTTGGAACCGGAACTCCGGCAGAGGAGATAATTAATGGAATATTAATCAGATCACGTTCGTTATATTCATGCCCGAGAATTTCCTCAAGCAAAACGTTATCCTCTTCCTTCAGCGAGAAGATAGGCAGTCCGCGATGATCTCCGTACAGCACGATCAGGCTGTCGTCCCAGACCCCATTCTCCTTGAGTTCGGCAATAAACTGTCCCAGCGCGTAATCCGCATAGTTCTGGGCACGAATATAATCACCAACAAAGGTACCTTCATATCGTTCCGGCAACGTCATCTGATATTTGTTCTCCGGAATAGAGAAGGGGTTATGGGAAGACATTGAGATGACATGGGAATAAAAAGGTTCACTGCGTTCATTCATCCGGGCCAGCTCCGATGAGGTCTTCGAATAGAGGACTTCATCAGAAGAACCATAAAAAATGGTGTCGTCTTCACCGAAAAAGGCTTTGTCATAATAACGGTTAAAACCAAGTGCACGATAGAGCTCACCGCGGTTCCAGAAATCAACTTCGTTCGTATGGAAGGTTGCGGTATCATAGCCTTGAGCCTGCAGCAGTTTCGGTAAGCTTGGCAGCTCTTTGGGAGCGTAAATTTCGGTTGCCGGACCATCCGGCGGAACATAAAAGGAAGTATTCACGATAAATTCCGCATCTGAGGTGTTGCCTTGACCAACCTGCTGGAAGAAACGCGGGAAATAGATACTGCTGTCCGCCAGCTTATTCATGTTCGGTGTGATTTCGTGTCCGTCTATCGACAAATGGATTAAGAAGTTCTGAAAGGATTCCATCTGAATGATAATGAGATTCTTGCCTTTGGCGGCTCCGTAAAGAATAGGACTAGTCTGGGCCTGAATACTCTTGGTCTGATCGATCACCGATTGAGTAATCTGGGCGCTGTCGATGACCTCTTCCTCCTGATCCGCAAGCAGGGCATAGGCTTCATAATTCAGAATCCCCATTTGCTCAGCTTGGACGGTCTCATTCATACTGGCTTTGTTGGGGAAGATATTCATCATGCAGATTACCAGGGAGATACAGAACAGGACTGCGACTACCTTGCGGTTGCTTTGGCGCGACATAGCTTTTTTCCAGGCCAGCGCTTTCTTCCGGCTTAGCATAATGAGGCTGATAATAATGATATCCAGGAAAATCAGCATATACTGCGGATGAATGACCGCAAATATACTCTTTTTGACCGCTCCCACCTGTTTCGCCTGACCAATCACCTGTGAAGTGGCAATTATCCCGAAGTGATTATGGTAGACTATCAGGGAAAAGAATAGAACGGTAATTAACAGATTAACCAGCATGTAGATCGCAATCTTCCGTTTCGTGGCGAACCACTCGATCAGACAGAATATGATAAGGACAAAGGGGATTTCTTTGAACAATGTACTCCAGGTCGGGCCGTCCTCGAACAAGTAGTACCAGGCAAAATAGCTTTTTGCAAGCATAATAATGGAGAAGAATAATATGGATCTTTTACTGAGTGTACGCGGTTCCTTCAATCGCATTGGTTATGCGCATCCTTTTCTATTTAATTTATTCATTCTATTACACCGGGGCTTTCAAAATCAACTACATAAGATTACCCGAAAATGATGAAAATGCATATGAAGTAAAGATGAACAATTAATGGACAAAAGGTGCCAGCAGAGGGAGATGCTGAATGGACTGCCGGAGGAAAACTGAGGATTTTAAGGCGTAAGACAAACAGCGGAGAATACTTCTTTATACCGGGACTTCAGAGGCGGCCCAAAGGCAGGCGCTTGAAAGGCCCATGCCATTGACATGAGCCTAATCCATTCCTTAATGATATTCAACTGCTTAAAGGTTATTGAACAGTTATGCTATCCACATAAATAGCAGTTTGGCCGCTGCTGCCCGAAGAAGCCCGAAACTCTACCCCAATCTCTCTGACATCATTCAAGTTCGGAATGCTGCTGAGTGATAGAGTCAAAGCGGTACCGCTACCCGAATTGATCGGCGTAGTTCCGCTCTCGTACCACGTCCAGCCCGAACCGGTCTTCACATACAGAACGGCAGAGATGCCATTGCCGAAGCTGCCCCAGGCTGCATGTTTTACGGTTGCTTTGAGACTGGTTTTTCCGGAAAGATTTTGACTGGCGGCAATATACAGGCTGTGTTTGGAGTTGGAGGATAAGTTCACATCTGCTTTGAGAGAATATGTTCCGGTAGACTTCCATTCGCTGGTCGTCCAAGGGCCGCCTGTAATATTGCTGCCGGCCCAGCTCAAAGTTCCTGATTCGAAATCATACATGGTAGAGGTGCTTCCGGAACCAGGGTTTGTGTTTCCGCCTCCAAAAATCCCGGATAAGACGGAGGTAGCCTTAATACCGTTACTTCCGTTTACAACAGAATTACCGAATGAGGTAAGTGAGCTGCCTGACCAATCATTTGCCATATCCAGATAGGCCAGATCACTGCTGTTCCCCTTCCAGGACCAGGCCAACCAGCCAACGCCCTTTTCCTTGGAATAGCTCATGATGGTCTCTTCATCTACATCGCCATTAGTGTGCTGTCCGCCAAACTCACCAATAATCAATGCCAGATTCTTATTTAGCACATTGTCAATATTTGATTTGACAGTGCTTGCATT
>CAKMKL010000013.1 GCA_927443375.1 uncultured Paenibacillus sp.
TTTCCGCAAAACGGGGGTATCTCTTCTCTAACCGCCGCTCATTTCCGAACGGGTCGGGATAGTAATCCACCTCTTGCTCCAGCAGATGGAGTACGGACAGAATCCGGTCTATTGCATATACCTCAATAAACCTCATAGCAGACAGGCGTTCTCCCCTTGCATAGCGGCCCAGCCCCACGTACAGATTGGTTAAGGCTTCGTTTAAAGGAAAGTCCAGGGAATCACTTTTTTGAGAAGGCGGCTGAATTACAGGCTTAGCGATTTCCGTGTTGCCATACAGCGGATCCTTCCATATGACCTGTCCCTCGGTATAGGCGGCCTCGGCCAGCTCCCGTTCCTCGAATACAGCATATTCCCCGTATATTCCGTCCTCGAACAGAATCTTGCATCCTGCCTCTGAATTCTTAAAGGAATAGGCAAGAGGATGTGCCTCTTCAAGCCAATCCAGCCGGTCAATATATCTGTCCTTCTCCCCCGGCCTCACAATCACAAAGAAATCCAAATCCGAATATTCATCCAGCCGTTCTGTCTCAACCCCAACGGAACCCACCCCTAATAATAAAAGAGCTCCCCCTTTACGTTCGAGCGACTTGCCGATCTCACGAAGCCGCTGTAAAAGCAATTCTGTTCTTAACATATCCAATCCTCCTCTATAGGTTGAATGCAAAAAGGGTCCAACCCGCACTTCTCAGCGAGGTTGAACCCTAAGGTTACATTGCCTTTATTCTAGTGATAAATTACCATGTCTAAATTGGGGTTGTCAACCCTATTACCCGCTTCCTGAAGTAAGCCTAACCATTCATCTAAAGTAAACCGGCCTACTACCTCAAAGCCTTTTCCTTGCCCGTTCGGTTTTACGATTACGGTACCCAAATCTGCAATTCCCCCTAATCCAACCCCTTGAGGGAAACTGTGGGCAATGATAATCCGGTTCATCCCGGGGGAAGGCAATACTTCTAATACAGAAGTTAAGTCATTTACAATCCCTTGCTGCCCGGCGGGAGACAAGGAACCACTTAATTGATATATTCTGACCCAGAACGGATCAGTTTGGACCTTACCCTTACCAAAAGCCAATTCTGCGGTCTCCTTTGCCCGGCAAAAGGGACTCGCCAGAACCGGAGTCTGGACTGGAATGTGCAGTCTGCGCAGCGCCTCCCCAAATTGAACAGCTTGTCTTCTTCCGGTCTCCGAAAGATTTCTTTGGGTAGAGCAATCATTGAAATCAATTTCTTCCATGTCCTCTCCTGCTGTAGCCTCTCCGTGCCTGACATAAAGAATATATCCACCCTGACGAAGTGAATTCAGCAATGAGGGGTCTACCGGCCTTGATTTCAAAATACCTCCTGACGCTTCAACCGGCTGCGTGAGAAACATAAGGATTACGCAAAGGATACCGGTGATCATATGCCCTTTCATCATTTGTATAGCTCCCTTCAGGATCGTAAGCATCAGGACATAGTGTCCCTCAAAGGCCCAGCAACATTCCACCTGCTGCACCAGCTACCACAACCACCCAAGGGGGCAGCTTCCAGAAGACCAGCATTACAAATAAAATGACAGCCAGCGCAAAATCAAGCGGCCCCAAAATAGCAGTAGTCCAAAGGGGATCATACCATGCAGCAAGCAGGATACCGACTACAGCGGCGTTGATTCCAATCAAAGCCCCTTGGATCCGCGGGCTGTTTCGTAATCCGTTCCAAAAAGGAAGCGCACCGATCACAAGAAGAAAAGCTGGCAAGAAAATGCCGAAGGTGGCAACCACTGCCCCAATCATTCCGCTGGCCATGGTCCCAAGGTAAGCTGCAAAAGTGAACAACGGGCCTGGAACCGCCTGTGTAGCCCCGTAGCCCGCCAAAAATTCCTGTTGGCTAACCCAGCCCGCAGGAACTACTTCGCGTTCCAAAAGGGGAAGGACGACATGTCCCCCGCCGAACACCAAAGATCCGGAACGGTAAAAGCTGTCAAACATGGCTAACCACCCGGCGTCCCCTGCCCCCCTGAGAAGAGGCAGTCCTGCCAGCAGCACAAAAAATACAACTAAACAGACGACCCCGAGGGTTCTGCTGATTGGTATTTGCAGATCTGGCGCTGCCTCCGCAGTTTTTTTTCGATAAAGCCATAAACCTGCTGCTCCGGCAGCAACGATAATGAGGACCTGACTGAATGCCGTTTGCCAAGACAATGTAATAGCTGCTCCTATGACAGCGATTGTTACCCTATTTCTGTCCGGTGTAAGCTTTTGCCCCATCCCAAGAATAGCCTGGGCAACGATAGCTACCGCTACGATCTTCAGTCCATGAATCCACCCCGCACTGCCTATATCATAACCTTGAAGCAGGAAGGCAAACGCAACTAACGCAATGACTGACGGCAAAGTGAAGCCTAGCCACGCCACAATCCCCCCAAGCAGACCCGCTCTTACAACACCTATTCCAATTCCAACCTGACTACTCGCTGGACCGGGCAGGAATTGACAAAGAGCTACAAGGTCAGCATAGCTGCGTTCATCCAACCATTTTCGGCGGCGTATGTATTCATTATGAAAGTACCCCAGATGGGCAACCGGCCCCCCAAAAGAGGTGAAGCCCAATTTGGCTGAAACCGTCAGCACTTCTAAAAGTGCGCCTAACCTCCCTTTCTGAGTATCTTTCTGCGCTTCCTGCTGACCCGTTTGCATATCGTCACCGCTCCTTTGCTGCAATAACCACGTTCTCTATCTATAGGGAACAACATAAGGGGACTTAAATGTTCAAACTATTATGACACTTGTATATGTGGTGTACACCTGATTTTGGTTAAAATACGGTTAAGTTATTGTACACAATCCTCACAATTCCCGAAACAGCCTCTCCCCATCCCGCTTCATAGATCTATATAACCCCAAACTCACACCAATCATAATTACGGCGGCTCCAAGCATGATAACCTTGCCGTCCACACTCGTCAGCAGAATCGAAAGTCCTGCCGGAACAAGCAAACTAATAATTCCGATCAGCATTGCCACCAGCACCGCCGCACTCTGCTTAACCACCTGAACCTCACTTGTCCACTCCAGCTTAGGCAGTTTCAGGTTAATCATAACGCCTATCAGCGCAGAATAGCAGGCGAATATTATTGGGATTACGAGCAGTAAGAGGCTGTCCATCCACCCTGTCCGCAGCGATATTATCAGTAGTACACAGCTTATAACCGTGATAGGTACGGTAATGGTAAGATTTACAGCAACCTTGGCGAGCAGGATGATGTGCTTAGGTACGGGAGAGCTTTTGAGTATCCAAAGATTATTGCCTTCCAGAGAAATGGAGCTTGAGGTTGTGCAGCTTAAAGCTATGAACATGGAGACGAAGACAGGCGCCAGTGTATTCAAGTAATGCTGCAGCTCAGGAATTTCGGCCAGCTCTCCCAGCTGCTCCGGGCTGATGAACAACAGGGAAACCGACGACATCAATAACAGAACCATGCCAATGCTTGTATTCAAAATATAATTGGAGGAACTAAAATAGCGGCGCAGCTCCTTCTGATACAGAGCGTGAAATAGTGTGGATGCCTTTAAAGGCTTCATTGTATATTTACCGCCTGCATGGCTGGTCATTAGACCTGTATGAATCGCTTTATAACGTGACCCTAGTACGGCAGCAAAGATTACAAAGGACAGCACCGGTAACAAAATAAATAAAATAAATGAATCTATCCGGTAGTTGCAGACAGCATCGACATACATAGCTGTGAGCGGATATAGCTTATAGATCATATCTGCCAGTCCGGTGCCCAGATCAGCAAATTCTTCCTGACCGTTACCGTTCAGCGTAAATGAACCTGCCATGAACGCAATCACCGCGGCAAAGGTTAGGACAAGGCTGATCATCCGGCTGGCCCGGAAACGGGAAGAAAACCAGCTGATGAGCGCACCAATCACGGTTGCTGCAATAATCGGGACGAATGGAATACACAGCATTGCCGGCAGAAAAAGCAAATAATAATACGCCTCCGGATGTGCTTGAAGCGCATATACCGCACCTGCCGGCAGCATCACCATTAACGTAAAAAACAAATTCAGCACATAGAGCTGGAGAATACGGCTTGCAACCACATGGCTCGTCTTTACCGGCAGCGACATCACCAAATCGTAGTCCTTATAGCTGAACAAGACTCCGCTTGCCTTATAAACCGTCGTGAAGAACCCTACCATTGAAGTAACAGCCATCATAATGGCCAGCAGCAGTTCCAACCGGCCTATCTGTTCAAAAGCCAGTGCCATTGCATAGCTGTATCCAAATGAAAAAACCGCAATCATCAGCACTCCAATGAATATAGCGATACTTAGCAGCAGCAATTTGCGTCTTTCCCTCACCTCTTGGGTATGCAGGGCTTTATTCAAGCCGAAGGCAGAGAGCAGCTGGATCTTCGTTAATCTCCAGATATTAATCATTATCGATCAGCTCCATGAATACATCCTCCAGGCTGTTCTTACCCTTAACTTCTTCCGTCTTGCCGTGGGCGATCAGCTGGCCTCCCTTGATGATGGCGATCTTATTGCAGAGCTTCTCTGCCGTATCCAGCACATGTGTGGAGAAAAAAATCGCACTGCCCTCACTACACAGCTCAGCCATGATTGTTTTTAGCATATGGGCAGCCTTGGGATCAAGTCCCACGAAGGGTTCGTCTAATACCAGCAGCTTCGGTTTATGAATGAGCGCCGAAATGATCGCCAGCTTCTGCTTCATCCCATGAGAATACGATGAGATCATATCGCCGAGATGCGCAGTCATCTGAAAAGCATCGCTGTATTGTCGAATGAGCCGCTCACGGTCCGCTTTGGATACACTAAAGAGATCGCCGATAAAATTGAGGTACTGGATCCCGGTAAGATGTTCGTACAGGTCCGGATTGTCAGGAATATACGCGATACGGGACTTGCAGGCTAACGGGTCTTTTTTCATCGAAATCCCGTCAATTTCAATCTCTCCCTCTTCAAAATCAAGCACACCCACTACCGCCCGGATGGTCGTCGTCTTGCCTGCACCGTTATGTCCAATGAAGCCGTAAATGTCTCCCCGCTCGACCACTAAGTTCAGGTCATGTACTGCTTTTTTTCCGCCTTTATAGCTCTTGGTAAAATGTCTGATGGTAAGCATGTTCCTTCACCTCTTCCTGACTGTTAGCAAATAATCATTATACGTACAGCATAGGGTAAACGTTCATTGAAGAATAAACAATCATATCTGGAAACCTTTTTGTCCGATTGCACGTCTATGAGCTCAAATAAACCACAAACTACATCACGAGGTGAAGAAATTGAAAAAAACATTCAAGCTTGTTACACTATCCGCCGCCGCTGCTCTGGCGCTAACTTTTGCCGGACAACAATTCGCTTCCGCTGCAGCCTTTACAGATTTAAATAACGTCCCCGGTAAAGAGAAGATCATCGCTCTGCAAAATAGCGGCCTGATCAAAGGGATCAGCGCCTCCCAGTTCGGCCCGCATATTCCCATCTCGGAAGCTGAAGGGGTTCAAATGATCGTTAATAGCCTAGGACTGAATCTAGATCTGATCCGATTCGTTAAGGAGCCCAAGGCTTCGGACTATTTTGCCAATGCCAATGATTCTGCCTGGTACGCGCAGGCCCTCATTATTGCTGCTGTCCACGGACTGGACCTGCCGGCGGATTTGAAGCCGGGCCAGAAGTTAACACGCGAGGAATTCACGCATCAGCTGATTGATGCGATCGAAACCAGCGGCCGTCTGCCGATGATCAAGCCAGTCGTTGTGGAATTCAAAGATCAGGACCAAGTGAAGGCGGATTATTCCGGTTCGATCCAGCGCGCCCTGAACTACGGTGTTGTGCAGCTGGATGCAAACGGGAAATTTAACCCGCAGCAGACAATCACCCGGGCTGAAGCAGCCGTAGCCATCAGCAATGCGCTGGAATACCTGAAGGCTCACCCGGCACCTGAAGCTGCAAGCGAGATCCTTACGGCTGAACAGGCTGTTCAATTGATCAAAGAAGCCGCAGGAGCTGAAGCTGGCCTGCAGATCAAGATTGCTCCCGCTTCCAGCATGAGCCGTGAATCCTTCACTTACCTGCTGGTTCATACGCTGCAAACAAGCGGTCAGCTGCCGATGATTAAGCTAAACCCGGTGGAGATCAAAGATAATAATGAGATCGACCTCTTGAACTCAGGGGCCATTCAGACGGCGATTGCCCTCAAGATCGTGAGCCTGGACGCAGACGGCAATTTCCATCCAAAAGACAGGATCACCCGTGCAGACGCTGCCGCCATGGTCAGCCAAGTCCATGAGCTCCTGAAAAAATCCTCAACTAAATAGGAAGTCCTCCCTGGTTGTTCAAAAGAGGCCAGACCGTTACTTGCTGACGGCCTGGCCTCTTTATTGTGATTATCCACTGAAGGCGAACATAATCTCCGCCTGACATACCAGCTCACCATCTACCGTAGCGGTGCCTGTTCCTTTTACAATCTGCCCCTTCACCCGGGTCACTTCAAATTCAAGGCGCAGCTGATCTCCGGGTCTGACCTGGCGCTTGAACCGGCAATTATCGATACCGGTCAGCAGCCCGATCCGTCCGCTGTTCCCTTCGGAACTGGACATCGCAACGCCGCTGGTCTGTGCCAGTGCTTCTACGATCAGCACTCCTGGCATCACTGGGTATTGCGGAAAGTGCCCGCTGAAGAACGGCTCGTTGATCGTCACATTTTTAAGACCGACTGCTCTTTTCCCCTCTTCAAGCTCCGTGATTCTATCGATCAGCAGAAAAGGATAGCGGTGCGGAAGTCTGTCTTGGATCTGATGGATATCTAGCATACGTGGATGGAACCCCTCTCGGTCAGTTATATTCATCATTCTAGATTATAGCGGGAAAATATCCCTATAATTCAATAATTTTATACCAAATTTGGATATTAGGGTGAAAAAGTCCCTCTAAATCCTCGAATTAGCTAAAAGTGCGCCATAATAGAGATATTAGCGGGAGAAAATCCCGCTAGCTACCATCACGATCCTTCCCGGAGGAAATTAGCGGGAGTAAATCCCGCTACCACGCCTCCATCTAGTTATTTCTCCAATAGTTTCATTTTTCTAATCACACAAATGTAATTATATAGTAAAATTAGCATAAGTAATTTGTTGAACAGGAAGGTGAAAAAGATGAACTGGATTCAGATCGCGGTAATTACCGCATGCATCCTGGCATTTCAGACAATCGGCGGACAAATTCACTGGAACGATAATACAAGCACCACCGCGATATCATCTGTTAGTGCAACCGGGACTGCCGTAAATAAAAAAATGAATGAACTTCAATCGAAATTAAATTGGGACTGACTAAAGAGGAGATACAATCATTATTCACAGAAAAATTTGAGATCGCACATAACAGTGATTCAGAAAATGGAAGTGACTCTTATTGGAAATATGAATATTTCAAAGTACCCGGTTATGACCGTCCGGATGATCTTCCAGATCATGCCGATCATGTTATTGATTACGTCGCGCTGGTTAACAAGCAGATTGGGGCTTATTTATATATGGAGTGGAAAAACAACAAATTAAGTTTGTATTCCATAGCGTATGTTAATCCTAAGGATAATGAAGTTCATCTATATGTTATGAACCATGACGGAACGGTTTCAGATCGTCCCGTTAGCCCATGATAGATTAATCATTCCGTAATACACCAGATCCTCATACCGCTCTTCTTTCCGCACATGCTCTCTCAGTACCCCTTCTTGCTCCATACCTATTTTGCGCATCACACTTCCAGAAGCCGGATTAGAGCCAAAGTAACGCGCGAATACTTTATGGTACTTTTGTTCATCAAAAGCAAATTTCAGTACTGCCTGCGCTGCTTCTGTAGCATAGCCGTTTCCCCAGAATATCTCACCGATCCAATAAGCCAGTTCACCGTTATGGAAATTCTGGTTATTAGACAGCGCTATCGCACCATACAATTCACCGCTTGCCTTGTCTGTGATTGCAAATTCATAAGATGTGCAGGCATTAAAGTTGGCTGAGTGATGCCCAATCCATGATAATGCATCTTTCAGGGCATACGGATAAGGCAGGTACAATGTATTCTTATAAATGTTGTAGTTGTTGCAAAGTGCAGTAACTGCTGCCGCATCAGACGGGATGAATAATCTTAGCAGCAGCCGATCCGTAAGAATTGTTCGGTCAACGTTGTTATATGCCGTTCAAATCCTCCCTAATAAGAACTTCCCGCGCTGCTCCAGCCACATTCCCGTAAGCCTCGTTCCCGCTCACCTTTTTGAGCTTCCGATTAAACATAATAAACAACGTAACACCCATCACACTCGTAATCACTTCCGTTACGGTCATAGACCAGATAACACCATTCAGTCCGAAAAGATAATGAAGCACGATAATCACCGGGATATACAGGATGCCTTGGGTAATGGCCATAATCGCTGTGGGTGCGCCTTGTCCGGTGGCCTGAAAAATACTCATGAAAAGTCCTGTGAATCCATTAAACAAAGCCGAGATCAGCATCGCTGCCAGGATCGTTACGCCGCTGCTGATCACAGACGGGTCGTTGGAGAACCAGTGCAGGACCGTGTCTCTGAAGATAAATACCAGGCTGACGAAGACAATAGAAATGGTTCCGATGCAGGCAAAGGCATATTTAATACCCGATTTCAAACGCACGATATTGCGGCCGGCATAGGTAAAAGCAAACAGCGGGATCAGACCGAGGAATAACCCCATCGACAGAAATTCCGGAACCTGAACGATTCTTAGCGCCACACCAAAGCCGGCTACCACATGGTCCCCATATTGAATAGCGTAGTTATTCAGCAGCAGCGTTGTCACAATCAGAAAGGCGGATTGCAGCAGCTCAGAGATTCCGATTTTATAAATTTCCAGCTTATCCGGAACCGAGATCCTGAAATGCTTCAAGAACCCCTTTAAATGTTCACTCTTTGTCTCCAGGAAATAGATGTAATAAACTACCGAGCCCACGTTCGCCAGAATCATCGCCAGCGCCGCGCCCGCCACATGCCAGTTCAGCACCAGAATAAACAGCGGATCAAAAATCAGGCTAAGCGTCGTGCTGATAAACACCCCGTACATCGATTCCTTTGACGCCCCCTCCGAGCGTACCAGCTGCTCCAGCGCAAAATTGAGCACAATCACGAACCCGCCGGCGAACAGGGTCAAGGCATAGGTTTTGGTAAAATCAAATGTAGCGTCATCCGCACCAAGCAGCCGTGTAATCGGGTTAATCGCCAAAAAAGCAAGCAGTGCAATTACAATACCGGCGATAATACTCGCATAGAAGGAATAACCCGCGATTCTCCGGCCCTTCTCCGGATTCTTCTCACCGGCCAGCCTGGTCACAAACGTCCCGCCGCCTACTCCCAGTACATTACCGAAGGCCATTAATACAGTAAAAATAGGCAGGCCCAGCGTAATCGCTGTCAGCATATGCGTATTGTGCAGCAGCCCGATGAAATAGGCGTTGATAACATTGTAAATGGTCCCGACCGACATGCCAATCATCATGGGTATCGACAGGTGGGCAATCGCCTTCTTCAGCGGAGCTGATTCCAGATAATATTGATTAGATGTTTCCTGACTCATATTCATTCCTCCAAGCGTTTCAATTGATAATGTTTAGTTAGAATTCTAAGTAACAAGGATATCATAATAGTTAGAATTCAAACTGTCAATACTCTAACTAAATCAACATTAAAAAACCTCTATACCGCTGCCAGCGCAAAAGAACTCTGACGGGTAAAGAGGAATTTCATTACATTACAATTCAACTTATTCACAATCTATTATTCCTCAACAGGGAAGCTAACCGTAAACCCTGAGCCTTCCCCCGGCGTGCTCTCAACCGAAATTTCTCCTCCGCACAGCTCCACAATGCGCCGCACCAGCGGCAGCCCGAGGCCGTTGCCTTCTGCCGACCGTGATTTATCCCCCTGATAGAATTTCACGAAGATATGCTTCATTACTTCCTCCGTCATCCCGATACCGGAATCTGTGATTGTCACAGTAACGGCATGGCCTGTTGTGGAGAGATGGACGGCAATTTCCCCTCCGCGGTCCGTAAATTTAATGGCATTTCCAAGTAAATTCAGCCAAACCTGCATCAGCAGATCTTCGTTGCCATAGAACACGACAGGTTCAAGGTCGAGGTCCAGATTGATATTTTTATCATTCCACTGGGCTTCCAGCAGCAGCAGGGCCTGGCGGATTTGCTCATCAAGGCCGAACTGGCTTTTGTCCACGATGTATTCCTGATTCTCCAGCTTGGACAGCTTCAGGATGTTACTGGACAGTGAAGACAGCTGCCTTGTGCTCTCAATAATCAGCCGGCTGTATTCCTGGCGTTCCTTAGGCGAAAGATCATGATCCTGCATTAAGGTGGCATACCCTTCAATCGCCGCGATCGGTGTTTTGAATTCATGGGAGACATTAACGATAAAATCATTCCGTAATGTCTCAATACCACCCAGCTCCTGCACCATGCGGTTAAAATTGACGGCCATCTCCCCAAGCACATCGACTCTATGCTTCTCATGCGCAACTCTGATGCTGAAATCGCCTTTGGCAACCTGCTTGGCGGCTTCACTGAGATCAATGATCGGGGTCAGGATTTTGCGTCCCGAAATCGCAGTGATAACCGTCCCGATCAGAATGCTGGCAATCATTACGAAGGAAATCGGCCAAAAGATATTGAACCGGCCCACATCGATAATTCCCGAATGTACGATCAAAAAGCTCATCAGTGCCATTAACAGCGCCGCGCTCAGCATAATCAAGAACACCATTAGAACCAGCGTCCCCCACAGGTTGCGTATTTTCTTCGGCCTGATCAACAGCGCTTCACCGCCTTATACCCTAATCCCCGGACGGTAACAATCTCGAATTCAGGACAGTCTTTGAAGCGTTCACGCAGCCTGTTGATATGCACATCCACGGTTCGCGCATCCGTCTCCGAGTCCATCCCCCAGATCTCGTCCATCAGCTGCTGGCGGGTAAAGATTTTGTTCGGGTAGGACAGCAGCTTGTACAGAAGATAGAACTCCTTTTGGGGCAGCAGCAGGCTTTTATCCCCGCGGTACACCGTAATGGAATCCGAATCCAGTATGACCTCTCCGATAACCAGCCTGCGTTCATTCGCAATCTGTGCCCGGCGCAGCAGCGCCCCGACCCGCAGAATCATCTCGTTCACATCAATCGGCTTCACCATATAATCATCCGTACCGGCCAGATATCCGCGCTGCTTGTCCTTGAAGCTTTCTTTTGCGGTAACCATCAGCACCGGAGTATTATAGCCTGCCTCTCTCAGCCTTTGGATCAGTTCATATCCGTCTACATTCGGCATCATAATATCCGAGATAATCAAATCGATATAATGTGTATCCAGCAGCTCCAGCGCATGTTGTCCATCCACTGCCATCACCGGGTTATACCCGTGTTTGGTAAGCACAGTCCCGATCAGCTGCCGCAGCTTGTCGTTGTCCTCTACTACAAGAATGTTGATCATTTCTCCACCTGCGTTCCCTCAAGGTTCAGTAATCTTTTTTAACATTGTACAACAACTTTATGAACCCATTATGAACGGAGCGCGTAACACCTACTATACATATGCAGCTCCCCGGCTGTCAGGCTGTACGAGTTGATGTTCAGTTCATAATCGTATGTTACGCTTTGCACACACAAGAGAGATGGATGGATTAAGAGAGGATGAGATTACAGTATGCTGCAATTGAAAAACATTTCTAAAAGTTATACCACGGGCAGTTTCACGCAAATCGCTTTAAATGATGTCAGTCTGGATTTCAGAAAAAACGAGTTTGTGGCGATTCTCGGACCCAGCGGTTCAGGCAAAACAACCTGTCTGAATTTGATCGGCGGGCTCGACCAATATGACAGCGGGGATCTGATCATTAACGGGACCTCTACTAAACATTTCAAGGATAGTGACTGGGATGCTTACCGCAATAACAGTGTGGGTTTTATCTTTCAGAGCTATAATCTGATCTCCCACCTGAGCATTACAGACAATGTGGAAATGGGCATGACCTTAAGCGGCGTGAGTGCCCAGGCCAAACACCGCAAGGCTGTTGAAGCGCTGGAGAAGGTTGGACTGAAGGAACATATCCACAAAAAGCCCGGCCAGCTATCCGGAGGCCAGATGCAGCGTGTTGCTATCGCCAGAGCACTGGCTAATGATCCGGACATTATTCTTGCCGATGAGCCGACCGGGGCACTGGATACGGGAACCAGCGAACAGATTATGGAGCTGATCAAAGAGATTGCCAAGGACAAACTGGTTGTCATGGTTACCCACAATCCGGAGCTGGCCGAGACTTATGCCGACCGGACGGTACAGTTCAGGGATGGAAAGGTCATTTCCGACAGCAATCCCCCAAGTGAGATTCAGGAGAATACTAATTATCAGCTGAAAAAGACGGCAATGAGCTATTTTACCGCCCTCAAATTATCCGGCAAAAATATCTCCACCAAGAAGTGGAGAACAGCGCTGACCGCCTTCGCCTCCAGCATTGGCATTATTGGTATTGCGCTAATCCTGTCGCTCTCGAACGGGTTCGATAAACAGATCAGCAGCTATGAATCCGGAGCGTTATCCAATTTCCCGGTGACGATCAATGAATCGGCTGCCAGTATTGATCTGTCCAGCCAGCCGTCGAAAGATGCCGGGAAGACCAAGAAAGAGTGGACAGAATTCACCAGTGCGGGTGAAATCTACCCTTATGATCCATCTGCCAACACGGTTATGCATACAAATGTGCTAAGTGACGAGTATCTGAAGTATCTGGACGGTATCGATCCTGCCCTGCTGGACGGCGTATCTTACAGCCGCAAGGTCAACATGAATATCCTTAGGTCCGATGGCGAGACCGCCGTCCCCGTCGATACAGCAAGCCTGAACTTCACTTCGTATCCCGATAAGCCCGCCGGTGCTGAAGGCAACTATCTTGCGGATTATTATGATCTGCTCGCCGGAAGCCTTCCGGAGAAGTCTACGGACCTCGTTATGGTCGTCGATGAATATAACCGGATGAGCCAAAGCATTCTCGAAGCCCTTGGCCTCGATTATAAAGCAGCTAACATCAGTTTCGATGATATTGTCGGCCGGGAGTTCAAGCTGATCTATAACGATGATTACTATATTGAATCTGACGGCATGTTTAAGCTAAACGGCAATGCTGCCAATCTGAGTGCAATGTACAACAGCGGCAATGCCGTCACGGTAAAAATTTCCGGAATCATCCGCAAGCAGCAGGATTCCCCAATGTCCACCATGTCAGCGGGAATTGCTTACTCTGACAGCCTGGCGGAACAATTCATAACCAATGCGAAGAACTCGTCCATTGTCAAAGCCCAGGAACAGCAGGATCAGGTCAACGTGCTTACCGGGAAAGTATTCTCACAGGTCAGCGGTATGGGCAGCGGTATGGGTAGGGGCATGAGCTTCAGTATGGGCAACTCCGGCGCAAGCTCGGATCCAGGCAGCTCCGTATCCAAGGAAGATACGCTTGCCGCCCTGGGTGCTGTAGCTACTCCATCTTCAATCTCTTTATATCCTAAAGATTTTGAAGCTAAAGAGGGCATCGTGAAGTATCTGGATCAATGGAATGAAGGCCGCAGCGACAAAGAAATGATTGTCTACACCGATTTGGCTGAGATGGTCACCAGTCTCTCCAGCGGCATTATGGACGGAATCACCATGGTGCTGATCGCTTTTGCCTCCATTTCGCTGGTCGTATCCCTGATTATGATCGGGATTATCACCTACATCTCCGTGCTTGAACGGACCAAAGAAATCGGTGTACTCCGCGCCTTGGGTGCACGCAAAAAAGATATTACGCGTGTCTTCAATGCAGAGACCTGCATTATCGGTTCGCTCTCGGGACTGCTGGGCATCGGGATCGCTTATCTGCTGACCATTCCCGTCAACATCATCCTCAAGTCGATTACCGACCTGTCGAATGTGGCCCAGCTGAATCCGCTGCATGCCTTCGGACTCGTCGTACTCAGCGTCGGACTGACCATGCTGGGCGGATTCATCCCTGCCAAATTCGCAGCAAAAAAAGATCCGGTGGTTGCACTGCGCAGCGAATAAGTTATCTTGTGAACAGCGCAATAGAGTTAGATATGAAGGAGCCGGTCTTGGACCGGCCCCTTTTTTTCATTATAATGAATAAAAAACGATATATTGGAGTGCATAAATGAGAAATTTCCCGGCTGAGACCGCCAAGAAAATATTAGCCAATGAAATCAGCGTCGAAGTATTATTGCAGCAGTATCCGGAGTATAAAGATGAGGTGCTGCGGGAGCTGGGAACTATTAAGCGCAGTGCCGAATCCAATGTGGTCCAAGCCATCATTGACCGCTATACCGCCAGCGCCAAGATTGCCAATAGCAAGATCAACAAAAGCGGGTTGAACGAAACCACCGTAAATGCCTTTTTGCCGAATATCATCAAAGCCCGGTTTGCCATTCATCTGCTGGAGCAGTTGAACATAGCGGTTTCTTCCAAAACCCCTGAAGCCAATGTACGGTTTAACCTGTGGGACGGGACGATCTTACAGAAGCTTTTATTTAAAAAAGCGTTCGAGCGGAAGCCTGTATCCCTCGGTTTATTTAAGTTTTTCTGGAGATTGATCATCAATAAGAAGATTCTCATGCCGCTGGTCAATAAGAAGGGGATCTACTGCTTCTACTCCAAAGCATTAATCAAGGAACTAGGGGCGTTAATCGGGGACAAAAAGTGTCTGGAGATCGCTGCCGGAGACGGCACGTTAACCCGGTTTTTGAACGAAAAGAATATTCTGTGCACCGCTACCGATGATTACAGCTGGAAGCACTATATTCAGTACCCTGCCTTCGTGGAGCAGGCGGATGCCAAAACAGCTCTGCAAAAATATAAACCCGAAGTGGTGCTGTGCTCTTGGCCTGTCCCCAACAATCCGTATGAAAAACATGTGTTCAAAACGGATTCTGTGAATCTGTATATCGTCATCGGAACAAGAAGCTCTGCCTATACCGGAGATTTCGAAGCCTACCATAATGCCGACTTGTTTACGATGGAGCTTAGCGAGCGGTTGTCCGCGCTTATGGTTCCTCCCTCTAATGAGAATGCCGTTTATCTTTTCAGACGAAAAAACCCGGTGATCCGGCGAACCTACTAAACGCCGGTAACCGGGTGATTTGTCCTAATCCCAATTTCTGAGGTCGTTAATCCCTTTCTTCTCGCTAAACGCTTTCTCCAGATCAATGTCCAGCTTATTGGCCAGATCAAAAATATTCCACACGACATCATACATCTCGTAACCCAGGTTCGCTTTTCGTTCCGCATCGGGATGAAAGGATACAGACAGCACTTCCTTGGCCAATTCGCCGACCTCGGTCATCAGGTACAACATCCGCTGCTCTATGGTACTCGTATCAAAGCCCTTCTCTTCACTAAATGCTCTAACATACCGCTGAAATTCTGATGCGTTCATTCCTTCCGCTCCTCATGAGTTCTTTGTTCTTAGAATCTCATTATACATCCTCTACTAGAGAAAAAAACGGTCAGCATTATGAAAACAGATATCCTGTACGATGCGGCCCAGGAAAGGCAGATCCCTTGGCGCTTCGCCGTTTACGACCCAGCCTCCGATCAGGTTACACAGTATACGGCGGAAATACTCGTGGCGCGTATAGGACAGGAACGATCTGGAATCCGTCAGCATGCCTACGAAGCAGCTGAGCAGACCAAGATTCGACAGGGATGTCAGCTGCTTGATCATCCCGTCCTTCTGGTCGTTGTACCACCAGCCGGAGCCGAACTGGATTTTGCCCTTGATGCCGTCGCCCTGAAAAGAACCGGTCATCGCTGCCAGCACATCACTCTGTGCTGCATTTAAATTGTAAATAATCGTCTTGGGCAGCTCTCCGGTCCGGTCAAGCCCGTCGAGCAGCTTATATAACCGGTCGGCATAGCTGTTGTCGCCAATGGTATCGAAGCCTGTATCCGGTCCCAGCTCGCGGAATCTGCGCGTATTCGGATTTCGGATTGCCCCGATATGCAGCTGCATGGCCCAGCCGTACGCAGCGTATTTCCGGCCCATGGACAGCAGCAGCGCAGTCGCGTATTGGTCACATTCCAGCCTGCTGAGGCTGTCACCGCCCAGACGTCTGCTGAAGATGTCTTCAAGGACTGAGGCCGGAGCCTCTTCATACGGCAGATGCGAGAACCCGTGGTCGGAGATCATGCAGCCCTGGCGGTGGAAATATTCAATCCGCTCCAGCAGGGCACGTTCCATCAGCGTGAAGCTGGTAATCGGGTACCCTGCCACCTGCTCCAGACTGGCTACATATCCCTGAAAAGTCTCTGCTTCAATCAGCAGCGCCTTATCCGGCCGGAAGGTCGGCGTCACTCCGGTTTTGAACGCCTGCTGCCCGGCTAACTGCCCGTGATAACGCAGATCGTCAACAGGATCATCTGTGGTGCAGATCCATTTCACATTGGAGCGGGTAATCAGCCCCTGGGCGGAGAACCCGTCCGCTGCAATCCGTGTATTGCAATGCTCATAAATTTCCCGCCAGTTCTGGGGATTCAGCTGCTCCTCGACACCAAAATAGCGCTTCAGCTCCAAGGCCGACCAGTGAAACAGCGGATTGCCGACGGTAAAGGGCAGAACCTCACTCCACTTGGCGAACTTTTCTTCATCCGGAGCACTGCCCGTAATATATTTCTCATCAATGCCAAAGGTTCTCAGCGCACGCCATTTATAATGGTCCCCGCCCAGCCACACCTCAGTGATGCTGTTAAACCGTTTATCTTCGGCGATGGCCTGCGGATCAAGATGGCAGTGGTAGTCTATAATCGGCAAGTCCTTGGCGTACACATGGTAGAGTATCCGGGCTTCCTCAGACCGCAGCAGAAAATCCTCATGAATAAGTGCCTTCATTGCTCATGCTCCCTTACCCCTTATTTCAGATACTTCTCCAGTGTGCGTCTTACCGCTCCCGGTCCGGCCAGCAGCTCGTAGAACATCCCCTCAATCTTATCGCCCAGGCCGATGTCATAGAGCTTCACGCCAAACAGCTGTTCATCCTGCAGAATTGCCCGCACATGGGTATAGGTGTCTCCCAGAACAACGCCCTGCAGATGCCCCTGCAGTGTTTCGAGCAGCGGGTCAGGACTGAGGGTGAAGGCCTTTCCTTCATCATCCACGCCAAGCAGATAGCGGCACCAGACGGCAATCGCCAGCGGAATGGCTGTCAGCCTGGCCGGACCCAGATCCTCTCTGCGGATATACGATTTGATCGTTTCTCCAAAGCGGATGCCGACCTTCTGCGAGGTGTCGGTTGCAATCCGCTGCGGCGTGTCAGGAATAAACGGATTGGCGAAGCGTTCCTGCAGCACCTCATCCAGGAACTGCTTCGGACTTAGGATGCCCGGATCCACAACAACCGGCAGTCCTTCCGTGTAGCCGATGATTTCCACAAATTTGCGCAGCGTATCGTCTTTCATCTCATCGGCAATCAGGGTATAGCCGAGCAGACAGCCCGATACGGCGAGTGCGGTATGCAGCGGATTAAGGCAGGTGGTCACCTTCATCGTCTCCACCTTATTGACGGTATCCCGGTCGGTGAAAATAACGCCCGCCTGCTCAAGCGGAGGACGGCCGTTCGTGAACTTGTCTTCAATGACCAGATATTCACTGATCTCAGCGTTTACAAACGGAGCCGTATAGGTATTCTTGGAGGTGACAATCACCTCCATCTCACCGATGCCCTGCTCAAGCAGTGATGCCTGCACCGTTGCCGACGGGCGCGGCGTAATTTTGTCGATCATCGACAGCGGGAAGGTGATCAGCTGCTCATTCTCCAGGTAAGCTACGAAGCCAGCTTCCACCAGCCCTTTGGCAGCCCACTCCCTGGCAATGGTTACTATGCCATTCTTCAGCTTATCGCCATTATGGGAGCAGTTGTCCATGCTGACGAAGGTCATCGGGTAGGCGCCCTTCTGATACCGCTTGTATGCAAGCGAAGCGACAATACTCATGGCATGCACGGGCTGCCCTGGCCCGCCTGCAATATCCTTCTCGACGATGCCGAGATATTGGCCGTTCGGGCCGGTCAGGGAATATCCCTTCTCCGTGATCGTGAAGCTGGCCATCTGCAGGCTCGGGTTCTCGAACACCTCAGTCAGCCTGTTGTAATCCTCTTCGCGGTTCTTATCGGCGGTGATGCCTTCTACGATGCTGCTGATGACTTTCTTCTGGAAATCGCCGCGCGCATTCATCAGCACCAGCAAGGTCAGATTATCATACGGCTTGTATACCTTATCGATCATCTCGAAATCAAAGGTCTCCGCCGCGATGATGCCCGTGTCCGCTGCGCCGCTGTCCAGCAGCTTCTGATGGGCATTCGCCACGAACCCGCGGAAGATATTGCCCGCACCGAAATGAATCCATTCCGGCTTCGCCAGCGTATTTTTCGCTATTGTGTCATAGTCGAACTTGGGAAGGGTGGCCCCGGCAGCCTCCCAAGATTCTGCTTCATCCCGGATACCGGATCGGCTCAGGCGCAGCATTTATTTCGCCCCCTTCACATTATCAAGGCTGTCCCATACGCCGAGCAGATACATGATTCCCATCGCCCGGTCATACAAGCCGTACCCTGGACGGCAGTTTTTCTCTTCGCCCCATAGATGACGGCCGTGGTCCGGGCGCACATAACCCGTGTATCCGTTCTCGTGGTAAGCCTTAACGACTTCCGCCACATCGACACTGCCGTCGCGCCCGCGGTGGGATACCTCGATGAAGTCCCCGTTATCAAACACCTTCACATTGCGGATATGAGCAAAATAAATCCGCTCATGGAACTCACGGATCATCGCCGGCAGGTCGTTCTTAGGATTCGTACCAAGCGACCCTGTACAGAAAGTCAGGCCATTATAAGGGCTGTCTACTAAGTCCAGGAAACGGCGGATCGAATCGCGGCTGCGGATAATGCGCGGCAGGCCAAAGATCGGCCAGGCCGGATCATCCGGGTGAATCGCCATTTTGATATCCACTTCTTCACATACCGGAATAATACGCTCCAGGAAATATTGCAGGTTGCCGAACAGTTTATCTTCCGACACATCAGCATAAGCCGCAAACAGCTCATCCAGCTTCGCCAGCCGTTCCGGCTCCCAGCCAGGCATGGTGAATTGTCCTGCGCCTTTGAGAATCCGGTCTACCATCTCACGCGGATTATCGGTGATGGCAGCCTTTTCATAAAAGAGGGCATTCGAACCGTCCGGCAGCTCCTTGTACAGCTCAGTGCGCGTCCAGTCGAATACCGGCATGAAGTTATAGCAGATGACTTTAACGCCGACTGTAGCCAGCTTACGGATTGTATCGATATAGATGTCGATATATTTGTCACGGGTTGGCAGGCCGATCTTGATATCATCATGAACGTTCACGCTTTCCACCACGGCGGTGCTGAAGCCCTTGGCCGTAATCTGATCGGCGACCTCCTGTATCCGCTCCATCTCCCAGACTTCACCGGCTACCTTGTCATGCAGCGACCAGACGATCCCCATTACTCCCGGAATTTGCCGTACATGGTCAAGCGTGATGTTATCGTTCCCTTCGCCATACCATCTCCACGTCATATTCATTGATAAACCCTCCTTAAGATGTAAAAACCCATGATTGCAAATGCCGTAAATCTTGTATACAAGTTTTGAGTAGATCATAAATAAACAACAAAATTTTGTCAACACTTCTTTTGAAAACGTATACCATTACCGGTATAATGCGAAAATGCAGACTTTTATCGTGAAAGTTTTCTTTTATCACAGCAGGCATTGATGTATACTAGATCTTAAAATACGGATGATGGAGCCGAAACACAATGTCGATCAAAGAACAAATTATGAAGACGCTCAAGCATGAAATTCTGACCCTGACGCTGAAGCCCGGCACCATTCTCAGTGAGACTGTTTTATCCGAACGGTTTCAGATTTCACGGACCCCGCTGCGCGATGTACTGAAACAGCTCAGTCTGGAATCCTATATTGATATCTATCCGAAGAAGGGCAACCTGGTTTCGTTCATTGATCTGGAGTCGGTTGAACAGATTATTTATTTGCGCAGTGTCCTGGAAAAAGAGATCATGAAATATCTCTCGGCCCATCTGGTGCTGAAGGGTGTGCATGAGCTGAAGGAGATTCTGGACAGGCAGAAAGCGGCGATCCATGCAGAGGATGCCACCGAGCATTTCCTCAACCTGGACGATGCGTTCCACGCTGCCCTTTTCCGGCTGGCCGGACGGGAATTCCTGTGGAATCTGATTCAGCAGTCCAATGTGCATTATATCAGATACCGGCGGCTGCACATGCTCCGCCAGGAGAAGCTGGAGGAGATTTGGACAGAGCACCAGCGTATCCTTGAATACATGACGCAGCAGGAAACGGACAAGCTGGATGCGCTGATCCATCACCATTTGCGTGAAGACATCAACTCGCTCTATCTGCAGGAGAACTTCTCGGACTACATCAAAGCTTAGGCATTTGTTAAGCTTTGACGCCTACAATTGAACAAGACCACCCTGACGGGTGAATGTACCGCTCCCTTAAGCATGTGCTGCCGGACAGCCCATGCTTGTCTTACTGGGACGAGCGGTGTTTCTGCGGAATCAGAGGTACTTTTACCTCTGATTTCGTACCTTGGCCGTTCCTCAGCAGGAGCTCCACTCCAACTTCAGTCACCGTCTCATTTCAGTAGACGGGAATCACTATATATTTAGCTGCAGCACAATCAGCCCGTCTCCGGAATGCCGGAAACGGGCTGTTCTTATAGTTGAACTGTACTGTTATTCTGCTGTACTGTTATTCTGCTGTACTGCTATTCTTGAACTCCTCCAGCTTCACCCTTTACAGGCAGAAACTGAAACCACTGAAAGTCGAACCTGCTGCCCGGCAGGAACAGGAAGGTTACCGTCTGCTTGCCGCTTACCGGCTCCAGCGTGAATTCCCGCTCCGTGTAAGATTCTGCGCCGGCAAACTCGACAAGCTGTTTGGATTCGCCGCCTTGGCCGCTGAACAGCAGATGCACCGTGTTGTTACTTAGCACAGAACGCCCGCAGATAACAATCCGTGAGGTGCCCTGCTTCCCGAAATCCATGTCCTCAAAAATCAGCGACACATTGTTGCCGATGCCCTCAACCGCGGTCTCTGTTAAAGAAAAGGTATCCCCATAAATCCGGCTGTTCGCCAGTGCATCCAGGCGGGCGTAAGCTTTGCTCTCCCGGATAAACCGGAAGCCCTTCAAGTGAATCTTCTTCCGCAGGACAAATGACAGTGTTATGATGCCGCTCAGCCGCCTAGGCAGCTTGTAGGTCTCTTCCTGGTATACATTCCATTGGGACGGTTTCTGGTAGAGTACCGTGTCCAGCAGCTCTGCGCCCTCCTGCCCCGGGATACCTTCCCAGATATCGATCGGATATTCGTCACTGTCCAGCGCAAAGATCGGCAAAGTGAGCTCCTCCGCACCATAGCTGCCAAAGTCAACGCGTTCGAAACAGATCAGGCTCTCACCCTCCCGCGCCGTAGCCACACCGCGCTCATTGCCGTTGGTCAGATTATAACTGGCGTTGCTGTGATAGGCGGCAGAGACGAACTCATACGGGTCAAGATACGCCTGCCCGAAGCCGGTCAGCCTGATCTCCATCTGCGAGTAGAGACGGATGCCGTCCGCGCCGTTCCCTGTTCCGCAGCGGATAAACACATCGCCGTCCCCCAGAGCCGTAATACGCGCCTCATGCCCGTTCACTTCCAAAAGAGCAATATTGGAGTCCACCCCGGCTGCATTGGTAATGCGCCACTCCACCTCCCGGAAGGTCGCGTTCTCCGGATGCAGCTTCACGCAGATCGGCAGACCCGCCTTGTCCGGTGTCAGCACAACACCCTCAGGGCAGATGATTTCCAGCTTCCGTACCGGAATCTCCGCCATTGAAGGGCCGCTGATATCCTTAGACTCCCCGCTTGCTTCCAGCGGGTTATCGGCATAGAGAATCGGCCCCTCTTCAGCACTGTTACTATTCGCAGGAAGAATAGACTTCAGCACAATCTCAGCATCTGCAATACCCGGTGAGGCTGCATGCAGCGTGATCGGACCGGCTTCCAGTGTACCCGCAATGATCGCCAGCAGCTTGCCGCTGAACATCCGGCGGCTTACACCTTTGTAGGCATCGTAATCAGTGCTGTCCCCATTATCAAGACCGACTAGCCGTCCGGGTCCGTCAATGCTAAGGTACACCCGGTTGTTGGCATTCTCCACTGGCAAACCCTGTGAATCAGCAGCCGCAATGGTCACGAAGATTAGATCCTGGCCGTCAGCCGTAAGCTCCAGCTTGTCCGCCGTAAGAACCAGTGAAGCGGCATCTCCGAAGGATGAGCGCTGCTCCTCCGCAATCACGTTACCATTCTCATCGTAGGCAACCGCCCGCAGGGTACCTTCCGTATACGGCAGCTGCCAGTTCCCGAGCAGCTGCAGGCCGGAGGCATGGTCGATGTCATAGATTCCCTGCGAAATGCCATTTAGGAACAGTTCAATCCGCGGCGCATTGGAGCACACCCGCACATCAATCAGCTGTCCCTCGGAGAAGTCCCAGTACGGGAAAATATGAATCATCGGGCGGGTTCTGCAATCTGTCCATTCTGCCTGGTAGATATAATATGAATCCTTCGGAAACCCTGCAGTGTCCAGTTGCCCGAAGTAAGAGTTCTTCGTGAAGTAAGGCGTCGGCTCACCGATATAGTCGAAGCCTGTCCACAGGAACTGCCCCAGGGAATATGCGGCATCCCGGTCCCCGGTGATGCAGGCTTCCGTGCTTTTGGCCCCCCAGCTGGTAGAGCTGTTGCCGAGCGAGGAGCACTGCTGATCATCATCGGCAAGAACCGGCTGGTCCAGCGGGAAATGATAGATTCCCCGGCTTTGTACAGTGGAACAGGTCTCACTGCCGTAGATAATCCAGTCCGGATGCGCTTCATGGTGCCGGTCATAATATTTCTCACCGTAGTTGTACCCGGCGAGCTTGACGATATCGGCGCATTTCCGGGCATTCTCCCAAGGCATGTAGTTCGAGCCGATCGTCACAAAGCCGTTGCCGCGCGGATCATGAATCAGCACTTCATCCCGCAGCATGCGGGTGACCTCCTGGCCGCGGGCATCGGCATGGGTATCATAAATCTCGTTACCGATGCTCCACATGATCAGACTTGGCCGGTTCCGGTCCCGCCGCACCCAGCTGGCGATATCCTTCTTATACCATTCCGGAAAGAAACGGGCATAATCGTAAGGCGTCTTGCTGCGTTCCCACATGTCAAAGGCTTCCGAGACAATCAGCACGCCCAGCTCATCCGCCAGCTCCATCAGCTCGGCTGCGGGCATATTATGCGCGGTGCGGATGGCATTCACACCCATCTCCTGCAGCAGGACGAACTGCCGCCGCAGAGCGGCTTTGTTGACGGCTGCCCCCAGTGCGCCGAGATCATGATGCTGGCACACCCCGTTAAGCTTAAGATGGCGCCCGTTCAGGAAAAAGCCTTTTTCGCTGTCCAGTTCCACCGTGCGGAACCCGAAGCGCTGGGTCTCTTCTTGAGTAACTGTGTCTCCACCCAGCAGCTCCGTCTTAAGCGTATATAATCTGGGATTATCAATATCCCAGCGCTGCGGCTGCTCGGCAGTCAACCGGCTATGGGCATGCACAGTCTCCTCACTGCCCTGCGCAGGCACTGCAGCTTCTGCTTGGGCAACCACGGCCCCGCCGGGATCCAGGACCGTGTGGCGGAGCTTCAATTCCGCAGCGTTTCCGCCTGCTGCGATCTGCAGCTCGGAATCTACATCCACTGTCCAGGTTCCGCCGTCCGCCGGTCTGGCTGCTATATAGATACCACCAGACACAATATGCGTCTTCGGATACATATGGAGCCATACGGAGCGGTAGATCCCCGCGCCGGAATACCAGCGGGAATTAGGCGATTCATGAATAACCCGCATCACGATCGTGTTGTCTCCGGCTTTCAGTAAGGGGGTAATCTCGAACTCAAAGGTTGAGTAACCGTACTTCCACTCGCCTGCAATCTGCCCGTTAACATATAGTGTGGAATTCATGTATACGCCTTCAAAACGCAAAGATAAACAACTTTCCGCCGGGAGCTCGGCCAGGGTGAGGATTTTACGGTACCAGCCCTCACTGTTCTCATATAGGTCATGCGTGTTGTAGATCAGCCAGTCGTGAGGCAGCGTCACCGGCATCCACTCTCCCCCAGCAGCTACGTACGCCAGCTCTGATCCAAGAGGCTGCTTGCAGAATTGCCAGTCGCCGTTCCATATCTTTTTCATGCTCATCGCCATAAAGTCCTCCCATAAGTGGTTGCTATGCAATTCATTCAATTAACGGTTCAAATACCGTTCATATGCAGCCTGTTGAATGTCCAGTGCGCGTTCAATGCCCAGGTCCTTCATTTGCTGCACGTACTTGTCGTAGTTATCAGCGGATTCGATACCCAAAATGATTTTTAGCTCGGTTTCTTTCACAAAAGTGCTAATGTCGTTCATTATACTGCTCATTTCATCGGCTTCTTCGGCGGTTGGAGTGACTGGAGGCAGCAAATGCTGCTCATGATTGGTTTTCTTCCAGATCGCGATGGACTCGGCCGTTGCCGGATATTTGGCCGGCAGCTTGTTATCCTGCTGAATCATTGGAAAGTTGGTACTATGGGCGTATTTGGACATGACCTGATCGCTCCCCAGACCTTCCGGGTTGTTGACCACAAGATCGGTGTAAACCGGTTTGCCGTTCTCCAGATTATACGTGACTCCTTCAACGCCGTAAGTGTTCAGCAGGCTGCCTTCCTCCGTGTAGGCATAGTCCAGCCAGCGCATGGCTGCTTCCGCATTTTTGGTATGGGCTGAAACCGCTGCCGAACTTGTACCGGCATAAGCGTTGTCAAGCTGGCCGAATTCGGGGAGCTGGCCCTTCACGGCAGTCGGATAAGGAGTTGCAACAAAAGAAGCCTCCTTACCGGTCCCCTGTACGGCTGAATTGTATTTCTCGATATAAAACTGCCAGCCGATCGTCGCCCCGCTCTCGCCTGAGGTCATCTTTTTATCTACTGTTGCAGCATCTATCGAAGCAAAATCCTTATCGATCAGCCCTTCCTTATACCAACGGGCCATCGTTTTCAGGTAATCCTTATATCCGGGCTCCAGGTAACCGTAGACAACCTTTCCATCATTCACATAAAAGTTGCCCATCACTCCGAAAGCCCCGGCGAATCCGCCGGTCCGCTCCCCCAGAAATAGTGTGCGGAAGGTTACAGGTGCGCCGGCATGTTTCTTTTCTTTAAAAGCGGTCAACACCGTGTGCCATTCATCAATGGTTTCCGGAACACTGAGGTTCAGCTCGCCCAGCCAGTCCTGCCGGATTATCGGCCCGCCATATACCCGCCCGATTTCAGAGCGGATGAACGGGAAGGCATAATAGGTACCGTCATCGGTTTTGATCATCTTGTCGATTTCCGGATGCTCCTTCAGCGTCTTTTTAAGGTTCGGGGCATACTGGTCAATCAGATCATTGAGCTTCAGAATGTAGCCTTGTTCCACTGCTTTATCAGGACCGCCCGGATACTGCAGCCAGGTGTTGAGAAAAATATCCGGCAGTTCACCTGAGGCCAGCAGCAGGCTGAATTTCTGGTCGGTCATCGGCGCTCCGCCCAGCTGCCTGATCCGGATGCCGGTCCGCCCCTCGTACTCTTCATCGATCGGCAGTCGTTCCGGCATGCCGCCCAGCGTTTCATTCATATAGGTCAGTTCGATACCGCCCGGCATCGGGTAGGAGAAGTTTGCTGCATCTGCTGCAATAGCATTTCCCGTTGTATTAGAAGCGCTCTCAATCTTTCCATTATTTGAACCGCTGCATCCGGCGGACAGCAGGGTAAGGCCCAGCAGAACAGCAGCCACGGGCTGAAACCTTCTCTTTTGCATAGAATTCATCCTAGTATCGACCTCCGTTTCTGTTTATCGGGAAACTTGATGCTCCTTCAATGTTAGCTGTATCGGGGGTATACGGCAATGTTCAATATGCAAAATGTATCGCTAAAAACGTAAGTACACGCTCTATAAACTACAAAACCTCCTTACCGGCAGGCGGAACCGTATGGAACCTGAGGGTCCCTTTCGTCCACCTTAAGGCAAAGAGGTATGGATTAACTATAGGATTTGAAATACCGGCCTGTCCTGCACAAAGTAGACGGGCAGGCCGGGAAACTGCTGCGACAGCCGCTCGGCCAGCAGCTTCATGCCGGGTGCCTCACTCTCAGCGTGGCCCAGCATGATCAGCGCCCGGTTGCGACCCTGTGCGGCGGCATCTTTTATATACTCCGGAGTTTCCCATTCCGGCCCTTCTCCGGCAATAATCAGATCGAGGCCGTCCTGTTCGATGAGGGGAATCGTCATTGGACCTCCGCCTCTATAACCAACCAGAATGCCCACCCGGGTACAGGAAGCAGTTAAATTGCCTGCCACACGCACGTAAGAGATTGCCAGCTGCCGCTTCACCATCTCCGCAGCGTCTTTGACGGACATGGCCGGAATGGTTAATATCGACACTGCGGCCCGGTGCTCAGTTACATAATCCTGCCAGCCGATTGTACGGATCAGCCCTTCTGTGATTCCGTCCGGCGTGTAACGGTGCACATCATCATGAAACCGGTAAATCCCTATGCCTGATGATGCAATCAGGGCAGATTTCTGCAAAAATACCGGATCCCTGCCCAGCCATTCCCGCTGATCCTGGTGGCTGTAATAAACCCCTTCATGAGTGACGATCAGGTTCGCCCCTAACGCAGCCGCCTGTTCAATTACATATTGCGAGGCTGCAAAGGCCGTAACGATCCCCCGCACCTCTGTATCCAGGCTCCCCGGGTCCAGCTTGTCCACGGTTGGATCAATCCGGCTGATACCTGCCGTCAAGCTATCAATGATATGTCCGAAGGTAATTGTCATGGCCATTCACCTCTTAGTAGATGGTCCGCTGGCTTTCATCCATAATGCCGCTCTTTCTGAAGAAATACGTATTGATCTGGTCGCGCCATTCCTTGGCATGAGCAGCCTGCCCTCGTAGGCGCTCCTCTACCTGCACATACAGATCTTCTCTGAGGTTCCCCTGCAAGCTGTTCCATAAGGTGACCAGCTCTTCAGCACGTTCTGCGCCGGCAAAATGAGTATCATAAATATGCTGGATCACCGTTTTGCCGGAATGGAGCACATGGGTATACGGAACATGATGGAAGAACAGCAGCAATTCATCGGGGCATTCCTCGAGCGATTCATAACGTGCAGCATTGCTGCCGATATACTGGGAACTGTACCCTGTACCACTCTTCACGGTCCGGTCGACTCCAATCCCGCGGTTGTCAGCATAATGGTACGTTCCCCACTGGGAATATTCATAGCCGTCCACATTCGGCCCGTAATGATGCTCCGGATTGATCATCCAGCCCACTCCGAGCGGAGCTGTATAGGATTCATAAATCTCCCACGAATCCAGCAGAATCCGGCTGATCACGGCCGCCGTTGTTGGATTCTGGCCAAAGGTAAGAGCGATCCATTCCCCGGCAATCTCTTCCGCACTCAGCTCCGGATCCCAGGCCAAACGGCCGTATCCGTACAGATTAGCCTGGGCCAGCAGATGGCCGGTCCAGTTAAGGTCATTTCCTACATTGGACACCGCCGCGATCCCGCTGTACCGGTTGCCCCACAGCGAGCCGTCTACGATATGCTTGACCGGAGAAGCTTCCCCCTTGGCATTCGTATTGAATTCCAGCACCTCTTTCCACTGGGGGACAAGGTAACAGACATGGCGCTGCTGGCCGGTATATTCCTGGGCAATCTGGAATTCGATCACTTGATTGGTCCGCTCAAGCGCCCCGAACAGCGGGGATACCGGTTCCCGGACCTGGAAATCCATCGGCCCGTTCTTGATCTGCAGAATGACATTGTCTTTGAATTTGCCGTCTAATGGTTTGAAGTGATCATACGCCGCTCTCGCCCGGTCTGTCTTGCGGTCGCGCCAGTCCTGCTTACAGTTGTACACAAAGCAGCGCCAGATGACGATTCCGCCATAGGGCTCAAGGGCTTCCGCCAGCATATTCGCACCATCAGCATGGTCGCGCCCGTAAGTGAACGGTCCCGGACGGTTCTCCGAATCCGCCTTGACCACGAAGCCGCCGAAATCGGGGATCGCCTGGTAGATATCGGCCGCTTTGCGCTGCCACCAGCTGCGCACACCCGGATCGAGCGGATCAGCTGTGCCTACTTCCCCTTCATGCATCGGTCCGGCAAAATTAACGCTCAGGAACAACCGGATGCCATACAGCCTGAACATATCAGCAATACTTGCCACCTCGGGTAAATAATCTGAAATAAACAGCGTCTCCAGGGCATGGACATTCACATTATTGATTGCGATGGCATTGATGCCGGTCAAGGACATCAGCCGCGCGTAGTCGCGGATCCGCCCCATATCCCCTGTAAACCGGTTATTTTCATAGAAGAAGGATCTCCCCGCATACCCCCGCTCCACACTGCCGTCAAAGTTATCCCAATGATTGATCATCCGCAGCCCGTTTACCGGATTCACGGTTACATCGAGTTCCTCAATCTCCTGCAATGTGCCGAGCAGGCGCAGCAGGTGAAACACTCCATAGAGAACGCCTGCCGGCGAAGCGGCTCCTACAGCAATGCAGTTATGATCTGCACTCGTGCGGATGGCGAACCCTTCACGTTCCACCTTGTCGATGTCAGCCTCATGAAACACATTGCGGATTAGCGTATTTCCGCCCTCAAAGGTGCCGATGGCAACCCTAGAAGCGCCGGGGCTTAACTCATGTTCTGCCTGGACCCGGATAGCAAGCATGCCTTCGATGCCCCTGCTCCATTCTGCCAGCGCAGCCTGAACCGTATCATCCGCTTCCGTAACGCTCACTGCTCCGCACCATTTCACATATTGCTCCTGCAGCCTGCCCTGCGGCAGTGCCGGATAGCCCAGCCAGGCGCTGTAGCCCTGGTCTTCTACCGAAACATGATGCTCATTGGATTCTTTCATCATCCGGAAGACTCCTCCTGTGTTTTGCCTGAGTATTGGATATAAGCCTAGCTATTGGTCTTTCTGCAGCCCGTCAGCGATCTGCTTCCAGTACCCTCCAGGAGCCAGAGGATTGCTGTAACTCCGCGGGGGTAGTACTTACTTCCTCCTATCAGGCCGGACAAGATCTGGTCACTCCAGCACCAGTAGGACAGCTCGGGATGCAGCAGCCAGTTCACGTGCGCAGCATCAGCCGCAAGCCCGCCTTCCTCCCAAGGCAGCTGCAGAATCTCCCGGGCGATGAACTGGGACAGATAAATTTTGCTGAGCCAGGAGTTGTTGCTTGTAGAGGACAGCTTCCAGCCTCCATCATCGAACAGGCATACGCCCGGAACCAGCACCGTATTGAGGTGTGTATTCAGTGCGCTGAGATACTCCGCAAATCTGCCGCCGGGATCAAGCGCTTCTCCGCAGCCGGTGAAGAGCGGGAAGACCAGGCCTTCAATCGCCGGAATGATACAGGATTGATTGTCTTCGTGGATAATAGCGGGAATATAGCCTTCACAGTTTAATTGGGAAGATAGCGAAGCGGCACATTTCACGGCCTGCTGCCCTGCCTCCGCTGCCAGTTCAGCCAGCCCTTCCTGTCCGAAGAATTTCTCCAGCGCTACATAAGCCGCCCAGCATTTTCCTGCCATATAAATGTTATTGCGGGACTGCCCAAGCGAGGTATCCAGGCTGTCATAGGTAGTGATTTCGGCACCGCCTTGCGTCCGGTTGCTGTCCAGACCCATCAGGCCGTTGCGCTGGCTGCTGTCCGGATGATCGCGGTTCAGCATGCTGTCAAAGCAGGCACGGAGTGTCGGGAGCATTTTATCGGTGAAATCGCGGTCTTGGGTCTGTTCAATGTAGACGAGCGCCGAGACCAGCCAATTGACCAGCTCCTCATGGCTCATATAAGAGAAGCAGTCATCCAGCCCGGCCAGCTCATAAGCGGAGTACTGCGGCCGCGAGAATACATTGGCTACCCCGACATCATGAGTGAAGCTGATCCCTCCGGGGTACTCCTCGTTTCCGCCCGGAAAGACAACCTTATCCTCATAGCTGTAGCGGTCCACGAACAATTCGAGCTCATTGCGCACTGTCCAAGGGTTCATCACCAGTTCAAAGAACAGCTGATCCGCCGTCAAATCCAGCGTATTCATCATCCGGTATTCGCCTTCATTCACGATCCAGATGTACCTATCCCCCCCGTCATGCAGAAGCTGTGTGCTGCCATAATAGCTGTGAATCGCATGCGAGAGCATGAAGGTCTGATCTCCGGTAAGCCCGGCAGAGTTAATCCATGAATCCGCTGCTGAACAGGAGCCGGTGAGCTCATCAAAATGCTCAAGCGCATAGCCGGCCACGGCATCAATATTGTGAAAGTAACGGGTATAGGCATAGTTGGTATCGATACCTGTAGTCACCAGTCCGCCCCGGTAAAAACAGATGGCAAAACGGTACGTCCGTTTCTCCCCCGCAGGAACCTCCATCAACACCGCGCCCGTGCCGCCCAGACCAAATGCCAGGTTATGCTCAAGCTTAGCCTCCAGAATCTTCTCCATCGTGAACCCGAGCGCAGACTGCACCCCTTCAGCCTCACAGGCAATTGCCGTTAACCGGCCTTGTCCAATTCCTTGAAAAGCCCCGCCGCTGGTGTCGCTGAGTCTGCGCATGGAGCTGTAGGGATCGCTGCCCTCATAGCCGAAGAAGCCTTTACGTGTAAAAGTCCCTTTAGTGTTGTCGAGTGTGAGCTCCGCGAAGACTGCCGGCAGCAGGGCTGCCTTGAGCTTAGCTTCATCAGCAGCGGCCGGATCAGGCACCGGACGGACAGGGGAGTACACTTGAAAAGTCAGGTCACCCGCCTGCCAGGTATCCGTCGCTGCCCCAAGTGTTCTGCTGATCTCATGATCTTGAAACGCTTTCAAAATTACGCCCGACGGCTTACGCCCACCGTTAGGCTTGGCTTCGTCATTTTCGCCCGGCGGAACAGGGAATCCCTGCTGTAATTCCTTCGCGGTTTCATCCGCCTTTTCTATATCATATCTGGCACCGGCATCCTCGACCTGATCGAAAAAAGGCAGCGCCTCGTAGCTTGCACCGTCTGCGGACTGGAATCCGATATACACATTCTGGTCAGCCGGTTTACCCAGCTCCAGTCCAAGTCCCCCATGTTTGCCTTTAAAACCTAAAGTAAAACTTGCAAAAGCACCTATCGGTGAATGCTGAACATTGTAGAACAGATTAGATTTTGTCATAATGACTCCTTCCCGGTTCGTACGTTTAGGATCGATTGCTCTGATGGTACTTCCTTATCCTACCACGGAGCCGCCCGGCGGGAACATTGTCAAATCAAGCAATAATTTACCCAAATCAAGCTACTGTCAGCTATACTAATAGAGATATCAGTGAACTAGATATACCAAGGGGGAACAGCACATGGCTTCAGCTTTTATGCCGCCTGCACTTGGACAAAGCATCAGTGAAACGATTATACCGGACGTAAAAACTACGCTGAACCTGTTCGGCATGCATCTGAGGAAAGTAAGCGGTGCCTGGAATTATCCAATTCATGCCCACCCGCAGTACGAATTCAACTATGTGCTTGAAGGTGAGCAGCGGATGATCGTTAATAACCGCAGCTATACGCAGCGGGCCGGGGATCTGGTCCTGCTCAGACCCGGAGACTCCCATTCCAGCCAGAGCGGCAACGGCCAGCCGTTCACCTATTTCTGTATTCATTTTGACATTGATGACAAGCTTCTGATCTCACTGCTGAGCCGGCTGAATCATATGCTCTTTACCGCGGAAAGCCCCATTGCGCATAAACTCACGCCTCCCCTAAGCAAATTAGTGGACATTTCAACCACAATCCATGGGGATATTACCATGTCCCAGCGGATGATGCTGCAGTCTGCAGTCTTTGACCTGTTCGGCCAGCTGTGGGAGGCGTTCTCGATTGAGGCGAATCTGCATGCTTCTGCTACTTATGAGAAGGTAGAGCTTGCCCACCAGATCCGCAGCCGCCTCCAGGGACTTGTCTACCAGCAGTTCAAGCATGATGTACAGGAAGACCGGACGCTTGGCGTCGATGATATTGCCGCAGAGCTGGGTATCAGCTCCTCGCACTGCTACCGGGTATTCCGGCAGGTGTTCGGTCTCTCCCCCCGGGAGTTCCTCTCCCAGCAGATGCTTCATGAGGCCAAGGTGCTGCTGGATGATCTGCGGCTGCCGGTCAGCCACATCTCTGCCCTGCTCGGCTACCGCGATATTGCCCATTTCAGCCGCCAGTTCAAACGCTGGCATGGCAAATCTCCCAGGGAGTACCGGGAATCGGGCGGGGAATAACACAAAAGAACCTTCAGAACACCGCATGATAGCGGCGCTGAAGGTTCTTTTTGAATGACTGATGTTGCTGGCCCTCTTGCGGTACTCCCAGATTTAATCCTGTTCATCGCCGGAAAGCTGTTGCCCGTTCGATGCAATTACTCCCTTGTACCAATGGAAGCTTTTTTTTCTGCTTCTCCGAAGTGAACCGTTCCCTTGGTCGTCCTTGTCGACATAAATGTAGCCGTAACGTTTCTTCATTTCACCTGTAGATGCACTGATCAGATCAATTGGCCCCCAGCTGGTATACCCGATAATATCCACTCCATCCCCGATGGCTTCGCCCATCGCAGCAATGTGCCGCCGCAGGTAATCGATCCGGTAATCGTCGTTGATCTCACCTTCCGGATCGGCTTCATCGGCTGCCCCAAACCCGTTCTCTACTACAAACAGCGGCTTTTGGTAGCGGTCATACAACTGATTCGCTGTAATACGGAACCCCAGCGGATCTATCGTCCAGCCCCATTCCGACTTGTCCAGATAAGGATTATCGACCGAGCCGAACACGTTGCCGCCCGTCATTTTTTTCAGAATCTCAGGATCTGTGCTTGCAGTCCGGCTGGCGTAATAGCTGAACCCGATATAATCGACAGTGTTCTGCTTCAGAAGCTCCTCATCTCCAGGCTCCATCGTGATGGAAATACCATTTTCCTTAAAAAACCGCTTGGCATATCCGGGATATCCGCCACGGGACTGGACGTCGATAAAGAAGAAGGATGCCCGGTCCTTATTCATCGCCTCCCACACATCCTCCGGATTGCAGACATACGGATAGGTAGATCCAGCGGCCAGCATACAGCCGATCTGCGCGTCCGGAATAATCTCATGGCAGGCCTTGACAGCCAGCGCACTGGCCACAAGCTGATGATGAGCAGCCTGATATTGGATTTGCCGCTTATCATCGCCTTCCAGGAACACAAGTCCCGCCCCGACAAACGGCAGATGCAGCAGCATATTAATTTCATTGAAGGTCATCCAGTATTTCACTTTATTCTTATAGCGGGTAAACAGGGTCGCAGCGTATTTCTCGAACAAACCGGCAAGCTCCCTGCTCATTAGGCTGAGCATCATCTCCGTTCGGAAAAATCCGGGCCCAGGAAACCGATACCCGCAAAGCCTTGAAGCCCATCTCCGCAAACAGAGCAATATCCTCTTTATAGTTATGATAGAAATCGATTGCCTCATGTGATGGGTACACCAGACCTGCCTGCGGCTCGAATGAACCCAGCTTCCCGCCCATGACTCCCCATCTCTGGGGACCGGCCGGGATCAGATCAACCGTGGTCAATCCTTTGCCGTCTTCCAGATATGCCCCTTCCGCCTGATTGGCTGCAATAGCCCCGCCCCACAAGAAATCTTCCGGAAATGTATAGTTTGCCATTCTTGAACCTTCTTCCTACTGAATTTTTACCGGACCAAGCAGCCCTGACGGCTCCTGAATCATGTATTGTGATAAATAATCCTGTTCCTGCTTACCGAGATTGTTCGTCACTTCAATGACGAGATGATTCTCTCCCGCGCGTAAGGCGCTGCCTGCATCAAAAATATAAGGAGGGCAAATTTTCACCCCCAGATATTGACCGTTGACTGTAACCTCCGCAACCTCGTACACCCGGCCCAGATCAAGCACGGCAGCTGCCAGAGCCTCTTCCTCCAAAATGAATGAGAGCTCGTAGCGTATCGTTCCGGAGAAACGTTTCTTTCCTTCCAGCCTGGATATATCCTCAAGCGAAATTAATGTCTGCCCGGATGAAAAGGCCGGATACGCTGTTGCTGATGCGAACGAAACCGTCCATTCTCCCGCGATTTCGGTAGCTGTGCCCTTCAAACGCGGAGCTGCTTCACTTTCCTCCCTGCTTTCAAGAATCACAATAGATTCATAAGGATGAAGCGTAAGGGTTACCGCAGTTCTGCCACTGGACTCCGCTTGTGTGACCGGAAGCATCTGATTGGCAAACCCGTCATAGGCGACAACCGGACGATCGCCACTAAGCGTCACCGTGGTTTCGATCACCTTATAGGGATCTTCATTAAAGAACATGTAGACGTCGCCTTCTGCCTGGCGGTAATGATAACTGCGCAGGTAAGGCTGATGCTCCGAAGTCTGGACGTCGTGATAGCCGCCTTTTTTAAGCTGAATCGAGAAATCCTCAAGGCTGCTTACTGCCATGTGTTCCAGCAGCACTCCATCCACCGGTTCGCCCAGTTCGTTTCTGACCGGAAGCCCGTCAATGAACTGCACGAGGATGCCCGCATCCGTAAATGCCTTGACCACCTCCAGCAGCGCCTGCGGCAGTGCCTCCGCATAAGGAATAACCAGTGCGCTGAACGATTGTCCGTTAACCGTATATGTGCTATTTCCCAGCTTGGCCTCTAGGATCAAGTCAACCGGAATAACGTCGAACTCAATCTGCTGCTGTGCCAGCTCCTTCGCCGGCTTCTGGAACAGCATGTACTCACCTAACCATTCCGCCTCGGCATGATACAGGAGTCCAACGTTCGCGACATGCTGTCCGCCGTTCAGTAAATGGCTCACCCGGTTCAGGTAATCGAACAGCACGTTCATGAACCGGTACTGCGGGTTATGTCCTCTGGCATCCAGATGCGGCGGGCAGTCGGGATCGGGAAACTCTTTTGGCGAGAAGGCGTGGGGCACAAAATGGGTGCCCCCCCGGACCAGCATATGGTCGGTAATCCATTTCATCAGCTTAATGCCCTCCGCCCAGCCGTAGGCCCCGTATACCTCGCACATGGTGCGGTTCAGCTTCTTAGGATCGAGATGCCCGAGGGAAGCCCCCATCTTGGCCAGTCCATAATGGAAAAACTCTCCGTCCCAGCCCTTGGCCGTCATCGACTTAAAAGGCCCCTTGTCCATGCCTGGCATGATCTGATTCAGCACGACATCGATCCCAGCCATATCCTGTTCCCAGATCGCTCTGAAAAAATGACCGGCCCCATAGCCAAGCCGTGCATGCGCATTGTTATCCTCAATCAGATGACCAATGTACTCGACGCCCCGCTCACGGCACCAGGCCGCTAATGTTCCGGTAAAGGCTTCGCCGTACATCCGGCTTACAATATCCATGTATTTATTGCTCTACACCTTCTGCATCTACTGTAGAGAGAAGCGGGAGCAGCAGCCGTTCCTCCGGTGTGAACCAGTCCTGAAGGCCTTCCTTCCAAGGCAGAACCATTTCCGCTCTGCCGATGGAGCCTAACGCGCCATGCATATTGCCGAACCGCGGCTCATCCGAGAAGAAACCGGCAAATGTCTTGCCGAAATCGTTCCGATAGCGGGCATAGTGTGATTCATAGACCTCATCAAGCAATACCTTCACAGCTTCCGGGTCTAACGGGTTCAAATAACCCTCAGTGCTGGCTTCCCCGCCGTGGATCGTTTGCAGCATGACGAATATCCGCCAGTCCCCTTCCGGGATGTCCCAGTATAGAACTCCATCCTGCTCAAAGGAGGTAACATCAACGAAGGTCGAAGGGTCGACGCTGTTCTCTCCTGTTCTGCGGGCAGCGATAATGCCCAGAATCTGATCATTTACCGCCTTGGGACTCGCAGTAAGACTCATCCGGTTGCCGGGACTTCCCCATTTGACGAGGAAAGAGGCATCCTCCAGCGGACCTACGAAATCCAGCTGATGGATTTTGAGATATTTTTTGACGAGTTCAGGATGATCTGACTTGATCTTCCCGTTCGCATAACCTGTCGGGAAATGGGAGTCATCGAGCAGCCATACCTTCATGCTGCGGCGGCGGGCCTCATCCATAATAATATCCATATCCCTCCACCAGCCCTCGCCGCAGAAATCGGGGTGCGGCCGGGATTCCACGCAAAAGGCGTGAATGCCGGCATCCTGGATTTTAGCAACGGATTCTCTCAGAAGAGCCTCGTCTTCTCCATGCAGCCACAGGAAGGGAAGCACGTAATTATCCTGTTTGTTCTCCAAAACCTCAGTAAGTCTTTTCATAAACTCCACTCCTGTCTCTATTTTTAATTCTCTATCTATTTCCAGCCGTTCTAGGCTAAATGATTTGACTTACCAAACTTAACTTCTTATAGTTAATGGCCAAGGGGGAATGAAAGGCATGTACCGGGAACAACTAAAACAGCGGCTTTCGGAATTGTCGGAGAGCGAGCAGCGCCATAAGAAAGATCCTGATAAAGGCCTAAGTTTGTTTGAACAGATGAACCAAGCGGCAGATGACAACGGCAATCCGGTGTACATTCTGGAGTTCGATCCCTATTCACCTGCGGCGTGGAAGGATTCCAAGTTTCCCGAGAACTCCACCAATTCTTTTCACATCAACCAGATGGCGATCCGCCAGCACTCCCGCTATTCCAAAATCCCGATGCACATTCACAACTATGTGGAAATCAACTACGTCTATTCGGGGCAGTGCAAGCAGATTATTAACGGCAAGCGCGTCACCCTCCGCGAAGGAGACCTGTGCATGCTCGATACGAACGTGCCGCACACCATTCTGGATACAACCGAGGAAGATATCATTATCAACCTCATTATGCTGAAGCCGTTCTTTACCACATCTTTTTTGAGCAGACTGGCGACAACCGGAATTATATCCCACTTCATTGTCAATGCGATCTCCCAGATCCAGAATCATAACCGCCACATCATCTTTCATACCGGCAATGAAGCTTCCTTCAAGGAGACGATGGAGAACCTGATGTGCGAGACCTTCGATCCCGGCTTCTGTTCCAAAGAGATTATCGAATCGTACATGGTGATCGTGTTCAGCAAGCTGCTGAGAACGTTCCAGGGCAACCAGAACACGGACTACAGTGACGAAGCCGGCAGAGCCACTCTGATTGAAATCCTGAAATATCTCGAAGACCATTACAAGGACGTCACGCTGATTTCCGCGGCGGCACACTTTAATTTCCATCCCAATTATTTTAGTAGCTATTTGAGAAAAGCGACCGGCAGAACGTTCAAGGAGCTTGTGCAAATCCAGCGGATGACCAGTGCCGGCCTCCTCTTGACCAACACCTCGCGGACCGTGGGGGAGGTGGCCGGTGAAGTCGGCTACAACAATCTCGGGTTCTTTTATAAAAAGTTCGTGGCTTACTATGGCCTGACCCCAAGCGACTACCGCAAGCAGTACCGTTAAAATAGTCATGGCCCCGGTAAAGAAAGCTTCCTCCCGCCGGGGATTACATCGCGGCAGAGCCGCTTTTTTTATACTACAATCCTTAAGAGATGCTCAGAATCAGGTCTCCCGCCCCGGCTTCACGGCTGCTCTCCGCCTTAAGCTCGATAGAGACATGGTCGGCAGTATTCGTGACAATAACCGGTTTGAAAAAAGGATATGAAAGGGAATCTGTAGATAAGTTGAACTTTAGAATTAGCCAACTGGCAACTTACGTACTGCGGGGGATGTTTGGACTTCCAGCCGCTGTTAGGTTTGGATTTCTCGTATATAACTGCTCTTCGCAGTTGAAATCCAAACCTAGCCTATGCTTACGTTGCGAGCTTTCCTACGGAAAGCTTTCAGGCGGACGCTACCGCTCCTACAGTTCCAAACTTCCCCTCCGTTGCTTCTGCCTTTAGGCAGTTCTTTGGTGCAGCTTATCTAGCATCTGAAAAAGCAATAGAAGTAATACAAGATAGTAAGCTGTTCATTCCAACGCACATTGTAAAACGGTTACAACAAGCTATGAGATTGGTATTACCAGGTTAGGCCTTTACCCTTGAATACCCTTACAAGGTTATGATAACAAACAGGGTCGGCTTACGATATCATCACTTCTTAATGAGTTTACTTACCAAACTTAAGATTTGGTGAAGCGGTTACAGGATAGGCTGCAGCAGCGGAAGGTGCCGGTTCAGGAAAAAGAATTCCTGTTATAGGACAAAAAGGGACGATCCCGGCGGCCTGCTCACGGCGGCGGAATAACCCCTTGTACGTGGTATGGATAAGCAGAATAATGTTTTTCGATGCAGCGCATTGGTCTAACGGACTGAAATGCCCCTATTTCCGGATAAAAGCGTGTTTCCGCAGGCTAACGGACTCCAGCGCGCTTATATCCGGAATTTCAGCCGGAAAATCACTGCCGGGAAGGGAATAAGTGCAGCACGGTCCGTTAGCCCGCCCGCAACTGCCGGATTGAGTAAATAACGTCATTACGGTCCGTTAAGATTTGTAGTGGCGTGCCTCTTGCTTTTATATGAAGACCATCAATTGACGTTACTTTAATTAACATAATTGAAGCGATAAATATAATTTTTAATCAATTTCGTTCCAATTCTAGTAATTAACCTCATTCAATGACATTTTTATTGTCGAACAATGACAGATAATATGCTAGAATCAAATAGAAACGCTAGTATCATCCTTCAAAGGGTGATATTCAACCACATAGCTTCAAAGAATGTCTCTGCTGTTCTGTCGGATGCTTCACGGATGCCCTACTACATGTCGCCCGGCCGGTCACCTCGTACCCTTTGCCTTACGGATAATACAATGGGAGGCGGTAAGCATGACGTTCTTAGAGAAACTGTTCACCTATCGGGACAAGGAAAACGACCTCTTCTGGGAGGGTACTTTTCCCGATTATTTAGGGCTTGTCAAAGAACATCCCCAAATCGCCGGTACCGCCCATGAACTGGTGTTCCGGATGATTGAATCGGCTGGCGTTACTGAGCTTGGCGATGGCCGCAGGGAGTACAAATTTTTTAGCGGCACCCTGTTCGGCCTTGAGGATTCGATCCAGCTGCTGGTGGAGGAATACTTCCGCCCGGCCGCCCAGCGCCTCGATGTCCGTAAACGGCTGCTGCTGCTTATGGGTCCGGTCAGCGGCGGGAAGTCTACGCTGGTCACTCTGCTGAAGCACGGGCTCGAAGACTTTACCCGCACCCCTGAAGGTGCGCAATATGCCATCAAGGGCTGCCCGATGCAGGAAGAACCACTACATCTCATTCCGCGTGAGCTCCGCGAGGAGTTCCGCCGCGAATACGGCGTTCATATCGAAGGCGATCTGTGCCCAGTCTGCCGGATGAATCTGGAGCATGAGCATGACGGACGGATCGAGGAGATGCCGGTTGTACGCATACTGTTCTCGGAAAGCGACCGCAAGGGCATCGGCACCTTCGCACCCTCCGACCCGAAGTCGCAGGATATTGCCGATCTTACCGGCAGTATCGATTTTTCCACGATCACCCAGTACGGCTCCGAATCGGACCCGCGTGCGTACCGGTTCGACGGCGAGCTGAATAAAGCCAACCGCGGCCTGATGGAGTTCCAGGAAATTCTCAAATGTGACGAGAAGTTCCTCTGGAATCTGCTGTCGCTGACCCAGGAAGGCAATTTTAAAGCGGGAAGATTCGCCCTAATCTCAGCTGACGAGCTGATCATCGCACACACGAACGAAACCGAATACCGCGCCTTTATCTCCAACAAGAAGAACGAAGCCCTCCATTCCCGCATGATCGTCATGCGCATTCCCTATAATCTCAAGGCCTCCCAGGAAGAGCGGATTTACCGCAAGCTTGTGGATGCTTCAGGCCTGAACAATCAGGTACACCTAGCCCCCAATGCACTTTGGACGGCGTCCGTCTTCACTGTGCTGTCCCGCCTCAAAGAACCCAAGAAGACCGGAATTGATCTGCTCAAAAAATTATATCTGTACGACGGCCTGGAAGTGGACGGCATCAAAGGCGGTGACGTGGACGAGCTGTCTCGGGAGCACTCCGATGAAGGCATGTCCGGGGTTGACCCGCGTTATGTCATTAACCGCATCTCCAGCGCCCTGATTAAGGGCAATAAATCCTGCATCAACGCATTGGATGTGCTCCGCTCTCTGAAAGAAGGCCTGGATCAGCATGCTTCGATCTCCAAGGAGGAACGCGAGCGGCTGATGAATCTGATTACTTTGGCCCGCAAGGAATACGACCATAAAGCCAAAACGGAAGTGCAGCGGGCATTCGTCTATTCCTTCGAGGAATCGGCCCGTACGATCCTGAACAACTATCTTGACAATGTTGAAGCTTATTGCAGCGGATACAAGATGAGCGATCCGATCACTTCCGAGGAGCATGATCCCGACGAGAAGCTGATGCGCTCCATCGAGGAGCAGATCGGCATTACCGAGAATCAGAAGCGGGCATTCCGCGAGGAGATTCTGATCAAGATTTCCTCTTATGCCCGCCGGGGGCGGCAGTTCGAATATACTTCGCACGAGCCGCTGAAGGATGCCATCGAGAAGAAGCTGTTTGCCGATCTTAAGGATGTTATCAAAATCACCACATCGACGATCAACCCGGATGAAGCCCAGGTGAAACGGATGAACGAGGTATCCCGCCGGCTGATCGAGCATAACGGCTACTGCGCTACTTGTGCCAACGAACTGATGAAATATGTCGGCAGCTTGCTGAACCGGTAAATACCACGCGGGAGGTGACGAACATGGACAACCGCTTGTTCATGCTCACGCGCGACGACTGGTCGCTGCACCGCAAGGGAGAGCTCGACCAGGAACGTCATAAGCGCAAGGTAAAAGAAGCAATCCGGCAGAATCTTGCCGATCTGGTCAGTGAAGAATCCATCATTATGCCGCAAGGAGACAAAGTCATCAAGGTTCCGATCCGAAGTCTAGTTGAGCCTAAGTTCCGCTACAACTATAAGAATGAGCCGCAGGTCGGCCAGGGCCAGGGCGGTACCCAGGTCGGTGATGTTATCGGCCAGGCCGGTCCGCCAGGGTCCGCAGGTCCGGGCAAAGGCGGCCGCGAAGCCGGAGAGCTGCCAGGCGAGGATGTGTACGAGGCTGAGGTGACGATCGATGAGCTGGCGGAGCTGGTCTTTGAGGATTTACAGCTGCCGCGGCTGAAGCCGAAGGCTTCGCCCGACATGACCGTGCCGGACATCCGCTTCGACGATGTGCGCAAGCAGGGCATGATGTCGAACGTCGACAAGCGGCGTACGCTGTTCGAAGCGATCAAGCGCCAGGCGCTGAGCGGCGGGCTGTCCCCTCAGGTGGCCGCCGAGTCCTATTCGCTGCCGGAGCTCCCGTCTTCCGCGGGCTCGGTGCTTGGACCGATTACAGGAGATGACCTGCGCTACAAAACCTGGGAGGATATCCGCCGTCCGCAGTCCTCAGCAGTTGTGCTGGCGATGATGGATACCTCCGGCTCCATGGGTACTTTCGAGAAGTATGTGGCCCGCAGCTTCTTTTTCTGGATGACCCGGTTCCTGCGGACCAAATACGACAATGTGCAGATCCGTTTCCTGGCCCACACCACAGATGCCAAAGAGGTCGACGAGGAAGCCTTCTTCCACAAGGCGGAAAGCGGGGGCACGAAATGTTCCTCGGTCTACGAACTGGCGCTGCGTATTCTGGAGAATGAATATCCGCCAGGCCAGCATAATGCATATGCGTTCCATTTCTCTGACGGTGACAATCTGGACAGCGATAATCCGGTTACACTCCGTCTGGCCGGCGAACTGCTGAAGAGGGTTAATATGCTCGGTTACGGCGAAATCCGCCAGCATGTATACGGAAGCAAACAGCTGTGGGAAGCCCTGTCCGCGTTATCCTCCCCCTCCTTCTCCCGTTCACTGCTGAAGGAAAAAGAGGATGTCTTCAAAACGCTGCAGGCTTTCTTCGGCGAAGAACTAGCAAGCTGACATTACCGGTCTATTCAATCTGGAGGTGAGACGATGCTGCTGGACAATGAAATGCTGCTGCTGGAGCAGTCAGTAGAGCAGCTGACTGCCCTGGCGCTGGAGAACGGGCTGGATTTTTTCCCGATGCGCTACCATTTGTGCCCTCCCGAGGTACTCTACTCGATCGGCGCTTACGGGATGCCGACCCGGTTCGCGCACTGGAGCTTCGGCAAAGCCTATCACCGGATGAAATCGGAGTATAATCACGGGCTGAGCAAAATCTATGAGCTTGTCATTAACTCCAACCCCTGCTACGCCTTCCTGCTGGACAGCAATACGCTGCTGCAGAATAAGCTGATTGTGGCTCATGTACTCGGACACAGCGATTTCTTCAAGAACAACGCCATGTTCGGCGGAACCGACCGCAGCATGGTAGAGCGGATGGCGGTCTTCGCCGACCGGATCGACCGGTTCAGCCAGGAATACGGGGCTCATGAGGTCGAGCGGTTCCTCGACGCGGGCATCGCCATCCAGGAGCATGTAGATCCGTTCCCCGCACGCTCCGGCCATGCCGGCGGCTTCCGTGAAAGTGACGGCGGGGTGAAGGATGTCATCGGCTTCATCGCCTCGCACAGCCGGTACCTTGAGGAATGGCAGCGCGAGATTCTCCACATGCTGCGCGCCGAAATGCTCTATTTCTGGCCGCAGATGGAGACGAAGATTATGAACGAGGGCTGGGCCAGCTATTGGCATCTCAAGCTGGTGCGGGAGCTGGAGCTCACCGGTTCGGAAATTATCGAATTCTCCAAGATGAACTCCGGCGTTATCCAGCCCTCCCCGGGGCGGATCAATCCCTATTATCTCGGGCTGATGATGCTGCGGCATATCGAGAAGAAGGAGGGCCTGGCGGCGCTGTTCGAAATCCGCGAGATGGAATCGGATGTCTCCTTCATCCGCAACTACCTGACCCGCGGGCTGGCTGAAGAGATGGACTTATTCCTGTATAAGCAGGAAGGGCAGGCATACAAAGTGACCGCAAACAGCCTGGATGAGATCAAGGATAACCTCATCCGCTCACGGACTAACGGCGGCTTCCCCTATTTGACAGTCAAGGATGATGACCTGCACGGCCGCGGTGAGCTGCTGATCGACAACCGCTTCGAGGGGCTGGAGCTGGACCGGAAATACGTGGAACGTACACTGCCGATGGTCCAGTTGCTCTGGGGCCGGTCGGTTCACCTGCAGACCATCGTGAACGGCAAGGAAAAGACCTATTCGTATGACGGCAAACAGCTTGCCGGATAACGGCACACCGGAGAAGTGAATGCTGCACAATAAGACCCGCCGGAAAAAAACTCCGGCGGGTCTTTTACAGCAGAATCAGCCGTTCTTACATTAGGGCCGCAGAGGCTGGGCTCGGCCAAGCTTAACAGCCGATGGTTACCCACCTGCGGCTCGAAGGATGATCGTAGAGAAGCTTTACTTCGGATGGATCATGCCCGGCGGCGTACTCTTCCAGTCTCTATGCTTAAAGAAACCATTCCGGAAACCATTGTTTCAGCGATTTAAGCTTGGCCTCGGTCTGAATCGCTCCCCCGCCCTCATGGGCATTGAACGGATAAATGTTGATTTCTTTCTCCCCGGCAATCCGGTTATAGGTAGCAAAATACATCTCCGGCGGGCAGGTTTCATCCTTCAGGGCTACGGAGGCAAGCACCTTGCAGGTGATCCGACTGGCCATATTCATGGTATCGAAATAGCTCAGCTCATTCATCACCAGATCCAGTTCTTCCGGATGATGGCGGAGATAATCGGCTACCGCGGCAAAAGCGCCATGCTCACCCTCTATTCTCCGCACCAGATTACTGTTGCTCGGAACATCCGCGAGTGCTGCTGCAGGCCTGTCATCCAGCGCGGCCATTGCCATCGTCAAAGCCCCGCCCTGGCTGCCGCCTTCAACGACAATCCGCTTAGGATCAACCTCCGGCTGGGCGCAGGCAAAATCGATCGCCTTCATACAGTCCATATATTGATAGCGGTAATAATACTCATATTTACTGCGCACACCTTTACTGGCAAGGTTCATGGAGTATCCCCAGGACGAAGGGGCCCGGCTGCCGGTGCGTCCGCCTTGCTCCCTGCAGTCAATCGACACCACGGCAAAACCCATCAATACCCAGTGCATGAACTCAGAAGGTTCACCCCGGCTGCCGTTAAATCCGTGATAATGAATTAAGCACGGGTACTTCTCCTTTTGCATGAAGTCAGGAACAATATACCACCCGTGCACCGGCGTTGTATCCATCCCGTCAAAGCTGATCTCATATACGCTTACTTGCTCAATGGGATAGGTTATTTTTTGTCTGCTGCTATTCAAAGGAACAGCCCTAGCCTCGGAAATGGTTTCCTCCCAAAACTGGTCAAAGTCCTCCTGCCGGGTAAGCTCCGGCTTATAGTTGAATAATTCCTTCGTAACATCCTCCAGGTAACCCATGTTCTCTACTCCCTTAATGCTTATTTCTGAACATTATTCTGTAATGCCAAAATCATGCAGCAGCTCCTGAGCATCGAGCGCAGGCAATCCCAGCGGGGTGCGTAAGCTCTGCAGCTTCTCCACCAGATCCGCTTCGTTCGCATACGCGTATGGACTCTTCCATTCCGATTCCAGCGTGAGCAGTTCACTGGATGCAGGCTTCATGGAGTTATAATTCAGAATCCAGCTCTTCAGCTGATCTTTACTGATATCGGTACGGATATTATCACCCAGAATGTCGATGATCTCGCCCCACTTGGCAATTCCGCTCACGGAATCCAGCTTATCCAGGATGAGGTTCAGCACCTCCTGCTGCCGTTCATTGCGGGAGAAATCGGACGACTCTGCGGTTCCCCGGTTGGATTTGCGGTAGCGGACGAAATCCAGAGCTTCTTTGCCGCTTAAATGCTGCATCCCTTTTTTCAGGTTAATATTGGTGCCGTCGGCATTATCCACGTACCGCATATCCATCGGCACATTGATATCGAGTCCGCCAAGCTCATCCACGATGCTGCTGAACGCTGCAAAATTAATCAGAATCATATGCTCAATATCCATTTGCAGGATACTGCCGTAGAACTCTTTTGTTTTGCTTAAATCCTCGTCCTTGTTATGTGCGTAATAATAGGCATAGTAGTAATTGGCCTTATGCGACCCGATCTCACTGCTTGTGATCTTCAGATCACGGGGGATCGACAGGATAGACAGCTTCCTGGTAACAGGCTCATAGACCACCGGCATCAGCACATCCGTATTCAGCGTCCCTCCGCTACCGCTTCTGTTATCCACACCGGTGAGTAAAAAGGTAAGCGGCTTATTCTCATCCTTTTCCCCCGCAGCCTCAGCGTCTGCCGATGCTCCGGGCACTGGTGATGCAGGACCAGCGGTTTCAGCGGGAGCCGTTCCCGATGCTGAAATCCGCTCAAGCGCACGTTCGGCCTTAAAATACAGTGTTCCGGCATAAACAGCTCCGGCGATCAGACATGAGCCAAGTACAACTGAGACACTAAGCAGTATCTTGCGGGTACGTTTTTTGCTGCGCTGTGCCTTCCTTCTCTTGCTTCGTTCCTCCATTCCCTTCCTCCTGCTTCCCTCTCATTAACGTTATAAGTTGTAAATGATTATACCACAGGCTAATAAAGCCGCTTGCTAAAAAGTGGAAGAGGATGCGATTGCGAATGCGTTTTCATTGAATTGTCATCACATGCAGGCCGTTTCAAAAGGTGTATAATAATAGGAACTTACCAAAAAAGGATGTCTTGACATGCTTCTTGCTGTGAACCGTGTGCTTAACCGGATGATGCCGCTGATCACTCCGCTGAGTGTCCTGACCGGGGTGCTCTGCGGCAGTGCGCTTACTCCTTATACCTTTTTGTCTCCCTGGCTGTTTGCTTTTATGACGTTTGCCGGCAGCATCAGTCTTGGATTTAAAGATTTTGTGAATGTGCTCAAAAAGCCCCTGCCCCTGTTCGCGTGCTTATTCATCCTTCATCTGGCCATGCCGCTGGTTGCCTACGGACTCGGGAATGTGCTCTACCACTCAGATGAATTCACCATCACCGGCCTTGTGCTTGCTGCAGTAATTCCTACGGGGATCAGCAGCTTTATCTGGGTCAGCATTTATAAAGGCAACACCGCCCTCACCCTCTCGATCATTCTGATCGACACGCTGCTGGCTCCCTTTATCGTACCGGGTGTGCTTTCCGTGCTGATTGGAACCAGTGTAGAGCTGGATACCTGGGCCATGATGAGCAGCCTCTTCTGGATGATTGTTGTACCCTCTCTGCTGGGCATGGTGCTTAATGAATGGAGCAAAGGGGCGGTCGCTCCTGTATGGAGCCCGAGACTGAACCCGCTGTCCAAACTGTTTATGGCTGCTGTGATTATGATTAACGGGTCTGTTATTTCCCCGTACCTGGCGGACATCAATCTGCATCTGGTCGGCCTGGCCGCTGTTATTGTGCTGATGGCTTCCACCGGCTATTGTCTTTGCTTCCTCACCGCCAGTCTTCTGCGCTGGAACGAAGCAGATGAAGTCGCCCTGCTCTTCAATGGCGGCATGCGCAATATCAGCGCCGGCGCGGTACTCGCAGTGTCCTATTTCCCCGCTCCGGTCGCCGTCCCCGTCGTACTAGGTATGGTGTTCCAGCAGTTGCTCGCTTCGCTGGTAGGCTTCCTGCTCGGCCGCCGCTCCAGGGTCAATCATGCAGCCGACCGGACTTCGGCGGCCTGAGCGAAGGGCCGGGGATAAGGTGAGCAAGCCCCCGGCTTCTAACCCTGTCCCTCCCGGCTCGTTTGGAGCCGGGAGGGCTGAAGGACTGATGCCCGCCTGCGGCGAATTCAAAGGGATTTTTACCTTTAATTCCTCCATATCGCCCGAATGCGCCGAAATCAAAGGGATTTTTACCTTTAATTCCCCCATATCGCCCGAATGCGCCGAAATCAAAGGGATTTTTACCTTTATTTCCTCCATATTGCCCGAATGCGCCGAAATCAAAGGGATTTTTACCTTTATTTCCTCCATATTGCCCGAATGCGCCGAAATCCACGGTACTTTTACCTCTAATCCCCCCATACTGCCCACTTGCGGCGAAATCAAAGTTACTTTACCTGGGCCTCAGATCCCACCAACATAATCTCAGGTACCCCACACTTTCTCACCTTGCATCACACCCTGTAAAACGAGCAAAGGCAGCGAAGTTGCCTCCGCCGCCTTTACAACCAGGTCTATTGTGACCGGAGCATGGTAATTTGTTTTGCAAGATAAGCGGGGGTATACGGCATGTCCCGGCGTAGCCATTTTACCACTGTCCCAATCAGGGCCGCTGAGCCGTACCAGATAGCGATGTCCCTTTGAACCATGGACTCGGGATTGCCGCTGTTGTTCCCATTCCGCTCCAGCCGCGAAATAATCATTTCATCAATCAAAGCCACCAGCCGGTCGGTAAAGATCGTACTTTGTCTAAAGGTAAGCGTAACTTTATATAGTTTTGCGTTTGCCTGAATATGCTTGAGCAGGTTCTCGAGCAGCGGCCACTCCTCTTTTCCCGCCTGCTCCGGATTGCTGTTAACGACCTGCCTAATGTTCTCGACCATTTCATCAGCCATTTTTTCCAGCATATCCGGCAGATCCCGGTAGTGCAGATAAAAAGTCACACGATTAATGCTGGCCCGCTCGGCAATGCGGTTGACCGTGATTTTCTCGATATCCATTTCCTCCAGCAGCTCAACAACGGCATTCTTCAGCAATTGGCGGGTGCGGAGTACGCGGGGATCTATACGCGCTTCGTTATTATCCATCCTAATTTCTCTCCATTCTTTCTCTTTCTCTTAGTGAACTACAATTTTTATGTAATTGTCGTTTTTACAATAGTTAAACTACATATCACAGTGAATCGTTAATTACTTTACACTTTTTCAGAAACCGTTGCTTGCTTACATGAAAATTTCATTTATAATTTGTTTTATGCACTGTAAACTATACAACACAATGTAAATTAAGTCCACGATTAACGATTTGAAAGGATGGAGTGAAGTGAGTAAAGAAATAGAGGCAACAGCCAGTTCCATCAAAAAGGGCCCCATCTTGTTCATCATGATTCTGGGCGCATTCCTTGCAACTCTGAATCAGACGGTGATGAGTGTTGCCGTACCCGGACTTATGAATGACTTCGGCATCACAGCTGCAACGGCCCAGTGGCTGACGACGGGCTATATGCTGGTTAACGGGGTTCTGATTCCGATTACAGCCTTTCTGATGCACCGGTTTACTACCCGTGAACTCTTCCAGACGTCCATGTTTGTCTTCCTGGCGGGAACCATCGTCTCCGCACTTGCAACGAGCTTCCCTGTTCTGCTGACCGGACGGATGATTCAGGCAGCCGGTGCAGGGATTATCATGCCGCTGCTGACCAATGTAATATTAGCCCTCTTCCCCCGGGAAAAACGCGGAGCAGCCATGGGGATGGTCGGATTAGCGATTATATTCGCACCAGCGATCGGGCCCACACTGGCCGGATATATCCTGGAACATTACACCTGGGAAACGATGTTTTACGGTATGATTCCGTTGACTCTGATTGTCATCATCTGCGGATTTATGTATTTGCGGAATGTGTCGGAGCGTTCTTATCCTAAGATTGACATTTTTAGTGTAATTCTTTCTACGGTCGGCTTTGGTGCCCTGCTGTATGGCTTCAGCCGTGCGGCCAGCGCAGGCTGGTCAAGTGTGGAGGTCATACTGTCACTCGCTGCAGGTGTTATTGCACTCGGCTTGTTCATCTGGCGGCAGCTGTCTTCCCAAAGTCCGCTGCTTGATCTGCGTGCATTCAAATACAACATGTTCTCCTTAACTACGCTCATCAGTGTCGCAGTTACAATTGTAATGTACGCTGATATGATGCTGCTGCCGCTCTACCTGCAGAATGCCCGCGGCTATACAGCCTTGGAATCAGGGCTGCTGCTGCTTCCCGGAGCGCTTATCATGGGCCTCTTGATGCCTGTGACCGGCAAGCTGTTCGACCGGTTCGGCGCGAAATGGCTGGCAATAGTCGGCCTGCTCATTATGATCGTTACGACGCTGGGCTTCGTTAACCTGACAGACTCGACCAGCTTTACTTATCTGGTGCTGATGTCCACTGGCCGGCGGATCGGGATGGCGCTGCTGCTGATGCCGATTCAGACACTGGGTCTAAACCAGCTGCCGTCGAAGCTGAATGCTCATGGTACAGCAATTTCAAATACCGTTAGGCAAGTAGCGGGTGCGGTAGGAACCTCCCTGCTGGTTACTGTAATGACGAGCCGCACGACTACTCACATGAAGGATATGCTAACTTCAGGCGGCACTCAGGGGACGAAAGAACATATGATCATGGAAGCCTCCATCCAGGGGATTAATGACGCCTACCTCGTTATCGTGGGAATCGGTGTCCTGGGTCTGCTGCTCTCCTTCTTCATCAAGAAGGTCGGGCAGGCGACGGAAGCTGAATCCGGTCAGACACTGAAGCAGGCCGTACCCAAAAAAGCCTAAGCTCAGTTTAAAAAAAGGGGTCAACGACAATCCCGGTCGTTGATCTCTTTTTTGCGGGGATTTTCCATCATCATGTAAGTATACCTAACACAAAAGCCTGTAATCCGCTCTAAAAAAAGCATAAAAATGAATAAATAAAAATTTATATGTCATTATTATTGACATTTTCACTGTGACTATTTATATTGACAATATAAGATTTCAACGACACAGCATTGTGTCAACAAAGGAAACAACGGGTTCTCCCCACAATGTTGTGGCTGGATGGCTTGTTGTACCGGCATTCTTACATTTGTTTATAAAGTCAGCCACGATGACGTGGCTGCAATTGGCAACGGGGCCGATTAACACAATCCGCAGGTATGCGGGTTCTGTCAGTCGGCCCTTTTTTGTCGATTTATTACTTGGGGTTTATTAAAAGGAGGATGTCAGCAATGGAAGCAAAAAGTTTTCGCAAGGCGGGTCATGCCCCGAGTTTGTTCTCAGCTTTTTTGTACTTTGACGTAAGTTTTATGATTTGGGTGCTGTGCGGAGCGCTATCGCTCTACATTACCAAGGATTTCGGGTTGTCAGATACCCAAAAAGCAACGATGGTCGCCATCCCAATCCTCGGCGGCTCGATCTTCCGGATTCCAATGGGGATCCTGGCAGACCGCATCGGGAGTAAAAAAGCGGGTCTGACCGGGATGTTCCTCACCATTATCCCCCTTCTGTGGGGCTGGCTTGGCGGAAGCAGCCTGCTGCAAGTGCATATGATCGGATTCCTGCTCGGTTTCGCAGGTGCAAGCTTTGCCGTATCGCTGTCCCTTGCAAGCCGCTGGTACCCTCCGCAATATCAGGGGCTGGCGATGGGCATTGCCGGTGCAGGAAACAGCGGAACCGCGCTGGCTACCTTCTTCGGACCGCAAATCGCCCAGGCTTACGGATGGCACAGTGTATTCGGGCTCGCACTGATTCCTCTGGCGATCGTTATGATTATTTTTGCGGTATTAGCTAAAGATGCCCCGAATGCCCCTGCGCCTAAACCGCTCAAAGATTACCTCAGCGTCTTCAAGCATGCGGATACCTGGTGGTTCTCGATGTTCTATGCCATTACCTTCGGCGGGTTTGTAGGGTTCGCTAACTATGCAAGTATTTTCTTCTATGATGTGTACGGCGACGCTGCACACCCCGGGGGGCTGACCAAAATCCAGGTAGGATACCTGGTCACTATAACAGTCATCGCAGGCAGCTTCTTCCGTCCTTTAGGCGGCTGGATCGCGGACCGGATTGGCGGCATGCGTCTGCTGCTTGTTTTGTACAGCGTAATTTCGGTATGTGCGTTTGCCATTGCGTCGATGCCTGGTTCATTCCTGGTGATGCTGATCTATACCAGCGTAATGATGGCCTGCCTCGGGATGGGGAACGGCTCGGTCTTTCAGATCATCCCTCAGCGTTTCTCCAAGGAGATCGGAGTCATTACCGGCATTGTCGGTGCAGCCGGAGGTCTTGGCGGATATCTGCTGCCGACTTACATCCTGGGCCCGTTGAAGCAGTCCACAGGCTCACAGGTCACCGGATTTCTCGTGGTCGGTTCCATTGTGCTCCTCACCACCCTTATCTTCTATGCTGTAACAAGATCCTGGAGAAAATCCTGGGCGAAAGCAGAGTCCGGTGTAAATTACTAATCAGCTCGTATAGAAAACTTCGGGGCGGTGAACTCACATGACAACTGACAAAGTTAAAAGCGTCTGTCCTTACTGCGGGGTTGGCTGCGGGATCATACTCGAAGTATCGGATAACCGCGTAGTCAAAATCACCGGGGATAAGGAGCATCCGGCCAATTTCGGCCGGTTGTGCACCAAAGGCAGCACCGCTGCAGCTGCGATTACGGAATCCGGCCGAATGGAGTATGCCTATAGCCGCCCTTCCCGGGGGGCTGAACCTGTAAAAATGGAAATCAGCGCAGCCATCACCGAAACCGCGCAGCGGCTGCGCAGCATTCTGGAGGAACACGGCCCGGATGCCCTCTCCGTTTATGTATCAGGCCAAATGTCGCTGGAGGCCCAGTATCTGATTAACAAGCTGGCCAAAGGCTTCATCCGGACGCCGAATATTGAGTCCAATTCACGTCTGTGTATGGCTGGTGCCGGCAACGGCTACAAGCTCTCTCTGGGAGCGGATGGCCCTCCAGGTTCCTATCAGGACATGGATCAGACAGATTTATTCTTCGTGATCGGCGCCAATATGGCCGATTGTCATCCGATTCTGTTCCTGCGGATGATGGACCGGGTGAAGAACGGCGCCAAGCTGATTGTCGTTGACCCCCGGCGGACGGCAACGGCGGAGAAGGCGGACCTGTTCATGCAGATCAGACCCGGAACGGATCTGGCCCTGCTGAGCGGGCTGCTGCACCTGCTGGTAAAGAACGGCCATACGGACCCGGAATTCATCGCCCGGTTCACCTTGGGCTTTGAGAGCATGGAGGAATTCCTGGAGGATTATCCGCCGGATAAAGTCTCCGCAATCACCGGCATCCCGGAAGCGGATATCCGTCAGGCGGCCGAGTGGATTGGTGAGGCTCCGGAGTGGCTGTCCTGCTGGACCATGGGTCTCAACCAGAGCATTCACGGCACCTGGCACACGAATGCCATCTGCAATCTGCATCTGGCTACAGGAGCGATCTGCCGTCCGGGGAGCGGCCCCTTCTCCCTCACCGGCCAGCCCAATGCGATGGGCGGCCGGGAGATGGGCTACATGGGGCCGGGTTTGCCCGGCCAGCGTTCTCTGGTATCTGAGGCTGACCGCAGCTTCATAGAGAAGCTGTGGGAAATTCCCCAAGGCACTCTCCGTACGGATGTCAGCGGCGGCACCATTTCCATGTTCGAAGACATGATTCTAGGCAAGATTAAGGCCTGCTGGATTATCTGCACTAATCCGGTGGCTACCGTCCCGAACCGTAAGAAGGTTATCGCTGCCCTGGAAGCGGCAGAGCTGGTCATTACCCAGGACAGCTTCCTGGATACCGAGACCAACCGGTATGCGGATATCCTGCTGCCTGGAGCGCTATGGGCTGAAGGTGAAGGGGTGATGATTAATTCGGAGCGTAACCTGACCCTGATGCAGCAAGCCGTGAAGCCGCCTGGAGAAGCCATGCCGGACTGGCAGCTTATCGCCCGGGTAGCCGCTGAGATGGGTTATGCTGAGGCTTTTTCCTACTCTTCTTCAGCAGAGGTCTACGCGGAAATCCAGCAGGCCTGGAATCCGAAAACAGGATACGACCTGCGCGGAGCCACCTATGCACGGCTAAGAGAAACGCCTGTGCAGTGGCCAAGTGCGCCGGACCAGCCGAACGACCGGAATCCCATCCGGTATCTGAACCGTCAAGGCGGCACAGCACAGATCGAGCTTTCAGATGGCAGTTCTCCGGATCTCGTGTTCCCGACAGAAAGCGGAAAGGCTGTATTCTGGGCACGTCCGTATATGCCGCCTGCAGAGCTGCCGGACAGCGATTACCCCTTTGTGCTGAATTCCGGCCGCTTGCAGCATCAATGGCATACGCTGACCAAAACAGGTAAAGTCCAGAAGCTCAATAAATTGAATCCGGGCCCCTTTGTAGAAATTCACCCGGAAGATGCTGAAGTGCTGGGAATTAAAGACCGGGAGCCGGTGGAGCTCCGTTCGCGGCGGGGGCTGGCTGTTCTTCCGGCAGTCCTCTCCGACCGCGTGCGCCCCGGCAACTGCTTTGCCCCTTTTCACTGGAATGATGTCTTTGGAGCTCAGCTGGCTGTCAATGACGTTACCAATGATGCCGTCGACCCCATGTCCTTGCAGCCCGAGTTGAAATTCTGCTCGGTCTCTCTGGTCAAGGCTGCTGTTCAGTCTTACGGAGAACTGCATACGCCAGCCATAGACCAGAGTCCGGCGTCACAGCCAGCCAGCACTGAGACCGTCCACCCTGAGGAGGCCGTAACGATGAAGCAGCTCGATACACTCGCAGGCCTGTTAGGGATTGAAGCCCCCGCAGCCCTGACTCTGGATAGCCGCGAACAGGCTTATCTCTCCGGCTTCCTCACCAGCCTGCGCACCGAGGCTGGCCGGTCCGCTTCCGGCATTCCGGTTTTGCCGCCTGGCGCACCTTTTGAAGCCCCTACCCGCTTCTTTGTAGATGGCTTGCTCGCAGGCATGTTCTCCCGCGTCCCGCTTTCCGGAGCGGAAGCATATGCAAGAACAGAAACGCTAACAGAATCAGGCCTATCGGAGACTGCCCCGCTGCCGGAGAGTACCGCTACGGCCAAGCTTCCGGTAACCATCTTATGGGCTTCACAGACGGGAAATGCGGAGGGTGCAGCCATTGACTGCGCCAGGAAGTTACAGCACGCCGGTTATAATGTACAGCTTGTAAATATGAACCAATATTCCGTGAGCGATCTGGCCAAGAACCGGTTTGCCCTGTTCGTCGCCAGCACCTTCGGAGCCGGAGATCCTCCGGACAATGGCGAAAGCTTCTTCCAGTCCCTTAAGTCAGAGAATGCCCCGCAGCTTCAGGATCTGCATTATGCTGTGCTCGCTTTCGGGGATTCCAATTACGATCTCTTTTGCGGCTTCGGGCGGAATCTGGATACCCGGCTCTCGGAGCTTGGCGCGCAGCGGCTGCTGGACTGTGCCCATTGCGATACAGACTTTCAGGAGCAGGTGGATGCATGGACGCATGATATCTCTGAACTGTTGAGCGGATTTACAGGCAGTCCGAAGTCCGGCGTACCTGCCGCAGCAAGCGGTAATTCGTCCACCCCGGTTGCCTCAAGTTCAGAACCGCGCGGATATCACCGGAACCAACCGGTACCGTCCAGGCTGCTGTTCAAGCAGAACCTGAACAAGGCCGGATCTGAAAAAGAAACCCGCCACTATGCCTTCGACCTTTCCTCTGCCGGAATCCAGTTCGAAGCCGGCGATGCTCTGGGCGTGTGGCCTGCCAATTGCCCTGATCTGGCCAGCAGTCTGCTGCATACACTGGGCATTGAGCCCTCTACCCCGGTACTGGTCAAAGGCCAGGGACAACTGCCGGTGGCCGAAGCACTGCTCCGTCATTTCGAGATTGCCCGGGTAACACCCGATATGCTCCGGTTCATCCGTGACCGCTCTCAGGATGCCCGGTTAAGCCATCTGCTCGACCATGAGAACCCGGCGGAGCTCAAGCAATGGCTGTGGGGCCGTCAGCTGATCGATGTGCTGCAGGAAATCCCGGTTTCGCTCAGCGCACAGGAGCTTGTGGAACAGCTCAAGCCTTTGCAGCCCCGTCTCTATTCGATTTCTTCCAGCCCGAAAGCAACTCCGGACGAGGTTCATATTACTGTCTCCACTGTTCGCTACGAGAACAACGGCAGCGCCCGTAAGGGAGTATGCTCCACATTTCTCGCGGACCGTGCTGCAGAGGGTGCGGACATCCCTATTTTCATTCAAAAGAATGCCCATTTCCGGCCGCCGGCGAATCCCGATGCCCCGATGATTATGGTCGGTCCGGGCACAGGCATTGCCCCGTTCCGGGGGTTCCTGCAGGAACGCAAAGCATCCGGGGCCAAGGGAAGAAACTGGCTGATCTTCGGGGAACAGCGGGAGGAGAGTGATTTCTATTTCCGCGAGGAGCTTGAAAGTCTCCAGAAGGAAGGTTTCCTGCATCGGCTGGATACTGCCTTTTCACGTGATCAGCCTGACAAAGTGTATGTACAGCACCGGATCCTTGAGCATGGAGCCGAGCTCTGGGCCTGGCTTCAGAAAGGCGCTCACTTCTACGTATGCGGAGATGCCCAGCAAATGGCCAAAGAAGTAGATGCCGCATTGAAGACGGTAATCCAGCAGCACGGCGGTATGACTGCCGATGAAGCGAATCATTATGTCAAAGAAATGTCCCTATCCAAGCGGTATGCGCGGGATGTCTATTAAGTAAACTAATGATCATGCATAAAATGGTCCGGCAACGATCAACCTACAGGTTAGCGTCCTTATGGCGCGTTAATCACAGGAGGCGATTGTACAATGGCAAAGCCGGATAACCGTGCAGACAATGTTGAGCATTTACAGCAAAGCATTCAGCACACCATGCAAAACCTGCATGAAGCTGAAGACTATTTAAACGAATTTTCTTCTGAAATCAGCAGCAAAGAACGGGAACAAATCGAAGAAAAGAACGAACGCCGCAAAGAAAGCATTAAAGGCTTCCGCGAGGAAGTTAAGGACGAAGCTGCGCATTCCGAGGAGTAGACAGCGTTTGGCGATGCCGTCCCATTTTGCCGGGGTGGCATTGCCATTTTTTTACTGTAGTTATACTATTCCAGTACTTTATAAATAATCAAACAGCCCATGCCTTTAAGGATGGGCTGTTTCTCTATATAGCTCTGCTTGCGCGGGCGGTATCCACACCGTCAGTCAATTTGGACCTTTAAGCCCTATCACTTGGATACCGCAAACAAGGATTGAGACAGCAAAACCATGGTATGTCTGTAAACGGTATGGGCCGCTTCAACATCGCCCAGGAACCCGCTCATATACAGGTGAATTACCCCGTGAAGCGAAGCCCATATGGTGCTGACAATGGTCCCAGTCTCTTCCTCGTCCGAAATTTGTCCTTGCTGCTGGGCAGTGCTGATTAGAATCAGCAAACGGCTTATGGCTGTCATCGTTCCCTGCATACTTTCGGCATCCGGCTTGAACTCGGCAAAAGCCCCTCCAAACATCAGCTTGTAGTAGCTGGTATGATCTTGCCCAAACTGCCAGAAGGCTTCGCCCAAATCAAGCAGATGCTGCAAGGGGTCTGAGGATGGCGTCACTTCTTCAAAACGCCGGGCCAGCAATTTGCAGCCCTCCAGATATAGCTGCTGGGCCAGACCTTCTTTATTAACGAACAAGCTGTAAATGATTTTGGTGGAGCAGCCCATCTTTTGCGATACTTTACGCACGGTAACGGCTTCCGGCCCCTCTTCCTGCAAAATGGCTGCGGCCGCATCAACTACAATCTTACGGAGATTTTCCGTATTCTGCAGACGGACCTCCTGATATGTTTTTAACTCCCGCCCTGCAAATTGCAAGGGCTTGTCTTCGTTATGGATAAGGATCACCTTCATTCGGTTATCATGTTGTTTACAGGAAACAAGGTTACTGGGTTATAACAGGCATTCTAACCATTTGTAAAAGGGTTGTCAATGGATCCATTACGCTGAAAAAAAGATTTGACACATACGTACCCATGAGATACGATGGTTCATATTAGAAACAGTGTTACCAAGATAATTTTTATGCCCATATATATTTGGCATTCTTTTTTTGGAGATTCGGTAACGCTGTTTCTATAATAAAACATTGTATCAAGAGGAGCGGGAATCATGAATATTAAAGGAAAATGGTCACTGATCACCGGAGCCTCTTCAGGTATCGGCGAACAGTTTGCAAGACAACTAGCCAAGGAAGGCAGTCATTTGGTGCTTGTAGCCAGATCCGAACGCAGACTTGATACACTTGCAGCCGAATTGAGCCGAAGCTATGGAATTCAGTCCCGGGTTATTCCCCTGGATCTGTCCGCTGTAGGTGCTGCCGGAGAATTGTATCAGAAGTGCCAGAAGCTCAACCTGGAAATTGATCTGCTGGTCAATAATGCGGGGTTTGCCACCCACGGTCTGTTCGAGCAAGTATCCGGAGAGCGCCAGCATGAAGAAGTCATGCTCAATGTCGCTGCTGTAGTGGACATGACTCATTTATTCCTTCCGGGGATGCTCCAAAGAGGCGCTGGCGCTGTTATCAATGTATCCTCTACCGCAGGCTTTCAGCCGCTGCCTTATATGGCCGTTTACGGGGCGACCAAAGCTTTTGTCTTGTCCTTTACCGATGCCCTCTGGTGGGAGAATCGTGACCGTGGCGTTCAATTTTTTGCTCTGTGCCCAGGCTCGACGGATACGAATTTCTTCAATGTCGTTGGCTCGGAGGATGCCTCTGTCGGTGCGAAAGATACACCGGATCGAGTAGTGGCAGTCACACTCCGCGCTATGAAAAAAGGGAAACAGTACGTTGTTCCGGGATTCCGGAATTATCTGGGCGCTCAGATTTCCCGTTTCATGACCCGCAGACAGAGTCTTCGGCTGGTGGGGGGCATGCTCCGCCCCCGCAAACAATAAGGAGGATAAATATATCTACAGAACCAATGCAGCGCAGACGTTCAACACGTCAAAAAGTCAGCAGATGGAGCTTGGCCCTGCTCGGGATAATTGTGCTGGGGATTGTTGTATTTCTGCTAATACCTGCTCCGGTAAATCCGGCGCTATGGTCAGCGCCTGCCGCCCCTTCCTTTGAAAATGAGGGACCCTGGAAAGAAAACAGCAAACTCAGCCCGGCAGAGCTGGTTACAGTCCGCGTGAAGTACCCGGAATTTATCACCTTTGATGCAGAAGGACGGCTCTATACGGGAGATTCCGACGGCAAAATTTACAGAGTAGCCTTTGACACAGCGGGGATAGCGCAGCCGGCTGAAGTGTTTGCCGATACCCGCGGAACACCTAACGGACTGAACTTTGACGCATCGGGGAATCTGATTGTAACGGATATTCAGAAAGGTCTGCTGTCGATTGACCCGGAGGGAAATGTTGAAGTCCTAACCAATCAAGTGGAGGAAGGTCCAATCTACTTGGCGAACGAGCTTGACATCGCGCAGGACGGTTCAATCTATTTCTCCGATACTTCAAACTATGGCAAGGTCATGTTCAAAGAAATTGCCGAGAACAAGCCGCATGGACGATTACTGAAATATGATCCGCTGACCAGGGAGACGACCGTTTTACTTCGTTATCTGTATTTTGCCAATGGGGTTGCATTGTCTGGAGAAGATTTCGTACTCGTTGCCGAATCCTATCATTATCAACTGACCAGATACTGGCTGAAGGGGGCCAAACAAGGCACCTCGGATTTATTTGCCGATAATATTGCCGGATTCCCGGATAACATCACACGTGATGCGCAGGGACACTTCTGGGTAGGGGTATTCACAACCCGTTTGTCTTTTGCCGATTACATGCACAGTCATCCCTGGTTGGCCGCAACGATGTCCAAAGTTCCACAAGCCAAGGCGGATATTTATATCTCGGAACCGCACCGGGAGGAAGCCAGGGTCTTCACCGGGTGCTTTTGAATCCGTAAGGGGAGTTCACCCGGTCAAATTCCAGCTGAAAAAGCAGGCACAAAACTGAACTGTCCCCCCATTTTTAGACACCATCTAATAATTGGAGGTAAAGTTCGTTCATGCCTGCTTTTTAGCTTACAATAAATTATTCACCATTATTCCCTTCGCCGTTCCGCAGCCTATCCCGCATCTCCAGATAAGCTTCAGGTGTACCGACATCCTCAATCGTCCCCTCCGTAAAATAGGCGCGGATCTCCTGGCGGGAGTGCAGCCACTCGGGAAAATAACTCGGCGCATCCGGGTTGCCCCCTTCAGCGAGATAACGGGAGAACAGCGGCAGCGTTGAACGCTTATAGA
>CAKMKL010000014.1 GCA_927443375.1 uncultured Paenibacillus sp.
GGGCTGAAGGTTTCCAGCGATTTGTTGTTCAAGCTGGCATAGAGGTTATAGCCGATCAGTTCGCCCATCTGCCAGGCGATTTGCGCGGTTGGCGGGTAAGGGCGGCCATCCGGTGCGAAGTAAACAGCGCTGTCTCCGGCAACGAACACATCTTTGTGGGAAGTGGATTGCAGGAAGTCATTGACGGTTGCACGTCCGCGGTTAACCTCAAGACCGGATTCTCCCACCAGCGGATTGCCTTGAACGCCGCCTGTCCAGACGAATGTATTCGCAACAACCTTCTGTCCATCCTTCAGATCAATTGTGTTGCCTTCAACATTGGTAACAGCAAGGCCTGTCAGGAACTGTACACCGCGGGCCTCAAGGCTTGATGTAGCGCGCTGGATCAAATGATCCGGCAATACCGGCAGAATTTTCGGGCCGGCCTCAACTAACAGAAGCTTGATTTCCTTCGGATCTACCCCGTAACGTCTGGTAAGCTTAGGCAGCACATCGGCAATCTCACCTACCAGCTCAACGCCTGTCAAGCCGCCTCCGCCGATCAGAATCGTTGCATCAGCCGGATTTTTAGTTGCGGCATAATCGCGGATCCGGGCTTCAATATGGGCATGAATGTTTTTGGCATCTTCAGCTGATTTTAGCACCATACTGAATTTCTCCAGACCCGGAATTCCGAAATATGCCGTCGTGCTGCCCAGACCTACAACAAGTGCATCATAGGAAAGCACTGTACCGTCAGACAAAGCAATTTGCTTGTTGTCAACAGAGAATGATTTCACTTTAGCAATTTTGAGATCAATATCTTTACCTGTAAACAGCTTTGTCAGCGGCATGGCTACAGCCTTCTCAGAGATACTGCCTGCAGCCAGACGGTGAAGCTCCGTAATAATCTGATGCGTCGGATACTGGTTAATCACTGTAACCTTCGCTTCAGCTTTACTCATATATTTGCGCACAGTTAAAGCACTCAATAAGCCGCCGTACCCTGCTCCTAGAATTACGATATGTTTTGACATCATATATCCTCCGTCCTTACTTGTGTGTTATGAAATTAGGCAATCTATTTCTGCGTGCTGCGTTCGCCGCTGACTTGAAGATAAGCATTCAGGAAACGGAGCATCTTTTGGACCTGCGGGTCTTTGACCATTTTCATCATTCCAAAAAGACTGATCGTTTCAGTGCTTTCGTTCGAACGGTCTTTGGCTTCAATGACTGTAGCCGCCATATTCTTGACCGAATCCACCACCGGCTCGGCAATTTCCTTGATCGCACCTACCGTATCATTTTTAAGGACCTCGTCCGAGGCAACCGCCTGTACGAAGTCAAACGATTTGGTTAAAACTCCGACCAGCTGTGTTAGCTTAGGCAATTCCTCCACCAGCAGTGTGAGCGATTCCTGAACCTCTGGTTTGAGCAGCTGATCCAGTAAATCCTCTTTGGTATAAGCCGTTTTACCTGCTGTTTGTTCTTCTTCAGGCAGGGTTTGAGTGATAGTTTCTGACATAATAGCCTCTCCTCCGTATTCGCTTAATACTGCATAATAATAAATCCACAAACTCAATGTGCCTATTATACCACCCATAATGTTAATTATGTCACAAAGTTTTTGCCTGTATATCCTTGTTTTGTGATAAAAATCACTTCTATAATGTCGTTTTTGCGGAATATCTTCTTTTTTCAAAATAATTTTTACTGGCATGGACAAAATCATTGACGACCGCTTAAAGCCATGCTATCTTTAGCAAGTAACTAATTGTAAGTTAATTAATAAAAAATATCTATTTATATTTATTAACCAATACATAAACTAACGGAGGCATTACTTATGAGTACTTTTTCAGATTTGGTTCAAGCCCGGAGATCTGCTATGAATTTTGTGGAAGGAGTTACGATTTCTAAGGCAGAGCTGGAAGAAATGTTCTCCCTCGCCCGCCTTGCCCCCTCAAGCAACAATCTGCAGCATGCGCATTACAAGGTAATTACCGATCCGGTTGTTAAAGAACAGCTGCACAAGGATGCCTATAACCAGTACAAGGTTCACACTGCTTCAGCTGTAATTATTGTTTACGGGGACAAAAATGCTTACCTGCAGGCGCCGGAAATTTACAGCGGCCTCAAGCTGCTGGGGGCGATGAGCCAGGAAGAATACGACAGCACCATCCAGTCGATCAATGATGCTTATAGCGGAAATGACCAGTTCCAGCGCGACGAAGCGATCCGCAACGCCTCCCTTTCGGCCATGCAGTTCATGCTGATTGCGAAGGACAAGGGCTGGGATACATGCCCGATGATCGGTTTTGAACCTGCGGCAGTTAATGCTACGCTGAATGTGCCGGACAATTTCGTCCCTGCCCTGATGATTACCATCGGCAAGGATAACAAACGCAAGATCAGACCCCGCGGCTACCGCAAGCCCGTGAATGAATTTGTTGATTTCATCTAATCCAAACCATCTATATTCTATGCAAAAGAGCCCTCCGGCATTACGCCGGAAGGCTCTTTTGTGTTCATAGCTGTTTGATCGCGGGGGAATCTCTCCTACACTCTGCGGAAACGCCACAGGATACTCTGGAAATCCCCGTGCAGTGCAGGCAGCGGCAATCCGGCATACATCAGGTGATCTCCGCCGAATACGCCTCCGCCCTCCACCCACTCATAATCTGCTTCGGGATCCAGCCCCTTCAGCCGCAGGTAATGCAGCGCATCATTCGGCTCAGCAAGGATCCGGGCGTACATCACAACGGCTTCGGATTTGTCCTCGGCCGCGATCAGCCACGCCGTTTCATTGCCTTCAAACGGGCTGAGCAGCCTGTACTGCTCCCCGAACTGCACAAGATTTCGCAGCTCTTTATAGAGCGCCACCTGTGCCTGAACAGCCGTCTTTTCATCCTCCGTGAACTTCGTAAGATCGAGCTCATAGCCGAAATTGCCCGACATCGCAACATGGCCTCGCAGCTCCAGCGAAGTGCTGCGATGAACCTGATGATTCGGCGCTGCCGATACATGGCTGCCCATGGCACTCAGCGGATAGACGATGCTGGTTCCATATTGGATTTTGAGCCGGCTGATGGCATCAGTATTATCGCTTGTCCAGGTCTGCGGCATGTAATAAAGCATTCCCGGGTCAAACCGCCCGCCGCCGCCGGAACAGCTCTCGAACAGCACATCCGGAAATTCGGCAGTAATCCGCTCAAGCACACCATACAGACCAAGCATATAACGGTGCGCTGTCTCCCGCTGTCTCACCTGCGGCTGCAGCGCCGAACCAATCTCGGTCATATTACGGTTCATGTCCCACTTCACATAGGAAATCGGTGCGCTGCGCAGCACATCCGCCACCCGGTCGCCAATGGCCTGGCAGACATCCGCGCGGGAGAAATCCAGCACAAGCTGCATCCGCGCTTCCGTTCTGCGACGGCCTTCCACATGCAGGCACCAGTCCGGATGCTGGCGGTACAGTTCGCTGTCCGGCGAGATCATCTCCGGCTCGAACCAAAGGCCAAACTGCATGTCCAGCTCATTAACCCGGCGGACCAAATCCTCCAGGCCCTGCGGCAGCTTCTTCTTGTCCACAAACCAGTCACCCAGAGAACTGCGGTCATTGTCCCGGTGGCCGAACCAGCCGTCATCCAGCACAAACAGCTCCATACCCAGCTCGCTTCCCGCACGGGCAATATCTTCAATCTTGTCAGCGGTAAAGTCGAAATAAGTGGCCTCCCAGTTGTTGACAAGCACGGGACGCGTACGGTCACGGAAGCTGCCGCGGCTTAAGCGGGTCCGGTACAGCTTATGATAGGTCCGCGACATCGCACCCAGGCCATCCGGCGAGAAGACCAGCACAGCTTCCGGCGTCTGAAACGACTGGCCCTGCTCCAGCAGCCAGCTGAAATCAAACGGATTAATTCCCACGGATAAGCGGGTTGTCCGGTACGGATCAACTTCAGCCTGGGCGGTAAAGCTGCCGCTGTACACCAGGCTGACACCATAGACATCCCCATGATCCTCGTCTGCGCCTTTCGATAGCAGGGCAATAAACGGGTTATGCGCATGACTGCTTGCCCCGCGGCGGCTCTCGATGCCCTGCATTCCGGAGGCAAGGGCTCTGCGTTCCACATAACGCTCACGTGCCCAGGAGCCGGAGAGATGCAGCAGCTCATAATCCGCGTCACGGAAGTCTACGCTCATGCTCAGTCCGCGCAGCAGCTTCAGCTGTTGTTCGCCTTCATTCACCAATTTAACGGACCGGGTGATGGCATTCAATGCCTCGAACACGGTATAGCTTAGAATAATACGCAGCCCGGCAACCGGATCAAGCAGCTCAAGCTCCAGCGTCTCTGCTTCATTCTCATGCTGGACATACGTAGCCGGCAGACCTTCCAGCTTCGGCTTACCCTGATATATCCGGTGTGTTTCATAGATGGCCTCAGAAGCGGTAGTCCCGTTCTCCGCCTGAATCTGATAAGCCGGATGCCGGAAATCCCCTACCCCGTAGGACGGGTATTCCTGGGCGATGGTGTCATAAGAAATCGACATGTCTTCAGGATATGGGCTTGGCGAAAAAGAGCAGCGCTCTGTCCGCTGAAGGATGGCAGACAAGCCTGTTGAACGGATATTCCTCCCCCAATAGACATGCGCCGGCACCCCGGTGGGCAGCAGTTGAATGATATAGCTGGTGCCCTTGCTCTGAAGATGAAAAATACGCTCTTCTGCAAAATATTGAATTCCCATTGAAGCCTCCTAAAGGGTTGTGAGCCTTACTTCCTGCACTTCACCGCGTAAAAAAATCGCACCGGAAGAATAGGCTAAAATTTGTTAGCGTTTTTTTGTTAGTTAAGGCTACCTTTTTTATATTCAATCTCGTTCATTATATCTTGTAATCGCTTCAAAATCACCCCTGCATTCATCTCGCGTACTGCAGAATGGCAATCGCTGCCCGTTCCCGCCGTTCAGCATCCCCGCTGTGAAGTGCTTCCTTCAGGACAGCGACGGCCAATGCGAGAGTGTCCTCATCCACACCTGCCGGTTTTCCGTCCGATTTTCTCATATCTGCTCCTGTATCTCCGATCCATAACTCCAGCCTTGCCGATGGAAGTGTCCCCTGGTATCGGGAAATCAGCGCTTCGTCCGCCAGCAGTTCTGCTGCAACGGAATTCAGTGAGCGCCGGGGCATGCTTTTCAGCCAGGTTACCCCACGGCGGTGACACCGCCCATCCTCCTCATTGTCATGTGTATTATTATAGAAATAGTCTCCTAGATCACCCAGGTGCACCCAATCCCCGTCAGCTATCAGAACATAGTCTCCGTCCTGCATTTCATGCACAAACAGATCCAGATAATCCACTGCTTCTTCCAGATTCTGTTCCCCGCTAATCCCGCTCCGCAGCAGCCTTGCACGTAAATCCTCGCGCTCGGCCTGCTCCAAATCTCCGGTGCCGGGATAGCCGATGCACACGTAGTTGTCCTCCAAAAATCCCTTAATCCGCTCCACACCCTGCGGCGATGTTTTCATCTGAAACAGCTTCATTGTTTCTCACCCCTCCGGTTAATTATACAGGATAAGCAGGCCGCAAACCGCCGTGAATTATTTTCAAAAACTAAGAACCAGCCAGAATAATAGCGCTTACATTAGCATTTATTGTAAAATAGCCCTATTTTACAACCATAAGGCTTTTTACTGCCCATGAGAAGCAGGGTATACTTTAGACATCAACTCAAGGGAACCTTACACTGCTGGAAGGAAGCCTGACGGGAAGTAAAATTTCACCGCAGCAATCCTTAGCCGCTGTAATCCCTGAGCTTGAGACTATATCTTTGATCCTGACGCTAAAGCTTTCAATCCATCCCGGAACGAACTGGTATGAGCTTCTTAAAGCTCAAATGTTGAACATCAATCCTAGCGTGGCCAGAGGATGAATTAGAGAAGATTTAATGTGCAGGATAGGCAAATTTACTGCCGCCTCGGACGATTTCTACCCGGCTGAGTACAAAGGATAGGATAAGGAGTCTGAGAAGAACATGGATATAGTGCTTACTACGTAGACCTCTATTGTTGATGCAAATCAATAATAGGGGTTTACCTGTGTTACAGGCACTTTTTTATATATATAGGAACCCCAGTGTAACCTCATCAATCAGCGCCGGGCAGCAAGCCCAATCACATGATCCCCTCGATGAATATCCTGACTATTATGCCCGGGACCTAAAGTCCGATTACAATGCGTGAGGATGTGATGACGCTGAACCGAAGAATCCAGGCAAGAAGAACGGCAGCGAAGAGGCCTCCTTCTGGCGCTGCCAGGAAGCGTACAAATGTACGCTTGTACCGTGACCCCAGATACGGCTTCACCCTGAAGCTTCCCCGCTGGTGGAGATGCTACACCTCGGTTAAACGAAGCAACCGGCTGAAGGATGCAGAATATGGCGTGTTTTTCCGTTTTAAATACAAAGGGAAGATATATGAGGATGCGTTAAGTCTGTTAGTCTATAAAATGACCTTGAAGCAGTGGCATGACGAGGGGTATGCTGAATCTCCGATACTATTCCTGGCTTACCGGCAGGGACGAATTTTCGCCTACACGGTCCCGGAGGAGCTTCCTGATGCGTTCCTCAATCCATCAAAGGACGACTATGATTACCGGAAATACGGCAGACCGATACGTCTGCTGAAGCGCATGGTCAATGAAGATGTACCGAAGATTGCAGGAACCTTCCGGTTGAAGCGCCGCTCTTCCCGCTGATCTATTTAGCCTATGGAGATCCTATGTCTAATGACTTTATGTCACGGACATAGGATCTCTTTTTACGCAGCTTATAATAAAGCTATAACCTCTTAAGAAGCAGCATGGAGTCCGCACCCTTTTGAAATTCATAAGGAACCAGTACTTCTTCTGCACTCCAGCCCAGACTGCGAATCAAGCTAATCAGTTCATCTAAATGCGCATATCTCCGGCAGGACAGATCCACCAGCGGGAAAATGCGGATCTCCTTCTTCGTTACACGCAGCAGCTCGCGGAGGGTCTCCAGATGAAAATCAACATCCAGCCTGTCTCCGTACATGAACAAAAAATGAGCGGACAAGGTCACATCAAAAGCCTGATCGGCAAAAGGCAGTACAGGCAGCTCTGCAACTACATAACGCTCCTGATGGGCCAGTCTGTCTAAGGTGCTCACAGTCAGCGCTTCCGTTCTCGCCTGCTTCAGCTCCTCTATGGATTGGAAATCATCCCATTTGAAATTATCACGTGCCTTATCAAGCTGGATCAATGTATGCTCAATATCAGCGAGTCCCTTAACCTGAAGGGCTTCTGCTGAATAACTGTAGGCGATATCAGCCGCAACAGCCACGGCTCCGTGCCGGTTCGCTTCCGCAGTGAAGGAGCAGGCTCCTGCAGGACAGTCAAGAATACTCCGTCCCTGAAGCTCACTCGGCTGTAAATCAAACATCCTCATATACTCGTCAAACGTCCGGCCAATGAACACAATCCGCTCTAAATCCAATTTGGCTCCACTCATCTGCACTCATCTCACCTTTCTCTGTTCAGCTCTTCTCAACTAAGTTATTTACAGTTTGGACATTCGGCTGCTCGGCAAGCTCGCTTTTCAAAAACTGGTACAGGCTTAAAGCAGCCAGCTGTAAGGGATAATCGGCAGTTCTGCAGGCTATTCCGCAGCTCATATCCACCGGCCCGTCCTGCAGCTTCTTTCCTAAGGTACCTAACGGCAATGGCTGTAGCGTTGACTCCGGAACCAAAGCCATCCCTAAACCGCTCTGCACATAATATTTCAATGCACTCATGCTGCCGATTTCCATAGTATTCAGCGGCGGCCCTGCGGATTCCTGCAGCACACTTTCCAATTTCTTGCGGTACGGGCAGCCGGCGGCCGTAATGAGCAGGCGGTGCTCCCTGAGCTGACTTGCGGTAACCTGCGGTTCAGCGGCCAGCGGATGGTCTTCCGGCAGGAGCAGCACGAATTTTTCCATAAAAAGCGGCTCATAATGCAGCCCCTTGCCCATCTCCGGCGCCGAGCAGAGGATCATGTCCAGTTCGCCCTTCAGCAGACGTTCCGTTAGCACCGGTGTACTGCCAATGTCGACTGAGATATCTATGCCGGGATGCATAGTCATGAATTCCCGCAAAAGAGCCGGCAGCCGGTAACTGGCGGTAGGATCAGTCGCTCCAAGCCGTAGATTCCCGGCCTCGCCCGCCGTCAATTCACCCAATCTGCTCTCAAGCAGCTCCATATCTTTTACAATCCGCAGGCTTTGTTCGTAGAGAAGACGTCCGGCCTCAGTTAAACTAACCTGCTGTTTCCCCCGTTCGAGCAGTGGCATGCCAAGCTCCGCCTCCAGCTTCTGGATTTGCATGGTGATCGTAGATTGGGCATAGTTTAGTTCTTCCGCGGCCCGGTTAAAGCTTCCGGTATTTACAATGGCCTGGAAGGTTTTTAAGGTTTTGAGCTCCATAGTCATCCCCCCTCTAGTTCAACATAATTGAATCGCAGCTTCACTTAATTCAATTATACAGAATCAAGACTCTTCTTTAAAATAGTTTATATCTAGAACAAAGCTATGAGTAAAGAGGAGAGGGTACAAATGGAATTGGCAGGAAAAGCAGCACTTGTGACCGGCGGAGGAACTGGGATTGGGAAGGCTGTCAGCCTGGAGCTGGCCCGTCACGGTGCAGCAGTCGCCGTGAATTATTCCCGTTCCGCAGCTGAGGCCGAAGAAACCGTGCAGTTAATTAGAGAAAATGGCGGACAGGCCATTGCGGTACAGGCTGATGTGTCTAAAGACGGCGAGGTACGGGCAATGGTCCGGCAGATCATATCAGCATTTGGCACGCTTAATCTGCTGGTGAATAACGCCAGCATCACTAGGCATATTCCGCTTGCGGATCTGGAAGCTGCTGGTGAGGAGGTGTGGGATGAGCTCTTTGATGTCAATGTCAAAGGAATGTTTTACTGCGCCCGGGCAGCGGCCCCTTATCTGAAGCAGAGCAAACAGGGGGCTATCGTCAATCTCGGTAGCATTGCGGGGAATACGGGCAACGGATCTTCGCTGCCCTATGCTGTATCCAAAGCAGCCGTCCACGGGCTAACTAAATCGCTGGCCCGTGCCCTGGCCCCTGATATCCGGGTTAACTGTGTCGCTCCGGGTGCAGTGGCAACGCGGTGGTGGGCAGGCCGCGAGGAACAAATGCACAGTCTGGCACCGAATCTGCTGCTGCAGCGGATTGCTGAACCGGAGGATATCGCACAGTTCATCTGCGCTGCGCTTACACAGGAGGCCATGACAGGTCAGATCATTACGGTGGACAGCGGACAGACGTTATAGCGGAGGTAGGATTATTTAAAGTTACAGTTACAGTAGCGGGAATTCTCAGCCTTAATTCCTCCAGACTGGGCAAAAACAGACTCCAGCGGGATTTACTCCAACTAAATCCTCTCGTAAAGACCAAGATCAGCGAATTCCACTTAAAGTCAGATGTAAGGCGAAAACAGAAGAATTAGTTGGAGACTTTCCCACTATAATCTAAACAGCCTCATCTTTCACCGCAAAGTGAAGGATGAGGCTGTTCGTTTAGGTTAGCCTAAGGCCTAAAATCAGCGTCCCGCTTCCTGCCGCGCTGAATTATTAGGGCTCATTGCCCCAGACCAGGCTGCCAGAGAGATATGCCGGAAGATTAGCCCAGTCAGCATAACTTGTTCCTGATGCATTAAAGGAATAATCTCCAGTCTGGGTATAATTGCTCCAATCCGTTTTGGAAGCCCGCATCTGAATATCAAGGCTTGCTCCTGCTGCCAGGAACCCGGCACTGCTGGTGAACCCCAGCTCCAAGTAGTAGTCGGCTCCGGTCTTAGGGGCTGTGAGCTTCACAAATGATCCGGTTACATTGGCGCTTCCAACCTGCGACCAGTCGCAGAAGAAGCTTTGCGGCTGGTCGCCGTCGATGGTGTAGTAGTATCTAAGCTTCACATCGGCCAGGGATACCGCAGTAGTGCCCGTATTCACCAGTTTGATCCGCGGACTCAAAGTATTCGCCGCAGCCGCTGTGCTGCTGTTGTACATCTGGACCTTAAGACCGCCGGAAGCTGCAGTTGTCGTATCCACAACGGCAACTGCCAGAGACTGTGCTGCCCCGGCGCTGAAGCTGAAGGTCAGCGTTGTCGTTCCCACCGCCTGCGCTGCCAGATATGCCTTCTTGATCGTTACCGTGCTGCCTCGGACCGGGTGAATCCGAACAAATTCTATGCCTTTTATGCAGGCACCTTCTATGTTAGCACGGATGGCGGGGCTACCTTTACCGCTAGCGCGGCGACG
>CAKMKL010000015.1 GCA_927443375.1 uncultured Paenibacillus sp.
CCTGAATATTTTTGATCAAAAGTTTCGAATCTTTTCTAATGAAGATATCTTGCCTCCCCACTTTGTGGGATTGAAAGCAGAAATTAAGAATAGTCTCGTTTGTAACGGGTGCATAGTTCATGGTATGGTGAGCAATTCGAACTGGAGACTGACCATGAACAAAGCTGTCGCAGGTGGCTCAGTGCATCGATGGTGTGCTGGTGCTGTTCGATACCGAACAGAAGGGCCTGACAGGCGTGCTGGCCCTGAGCATCGCGAATCAGGCGACTCAGGAAGCGAATCAGCACTGGGGCTGTCAGCGTTTCCCGATACAGCATGAAGCGCAGTTTGCCCCGATTGGTCACGGTGGAAATCCAGCGCAATGATCTGGCGGACCAGTTCTCATGCGTGCCGTCACAGATCAATTATGTCATCAGTACACGTTTTACTTTGGAAAAGGGCTATGTGGTGGAGAGTAAGCGCGGCGGCGGAGGTTATATCCGGATTCAGCGTTTTGAGCTGCCCCAGAATGTGGCGCTGTACGCTCATCTCAAATCTACAATAGGAAATGATATTGATCAGAATTCCGCCGAAGGGCTGATTTATCAGCTTGAGGAAGCCCGGTTTCTAAGCAAGCGTGAAGCGTGCCTCATGCGCGCCGCTGTTTCCCGGGAATGCCTGACGGTTCATCTGCCGTACCGGGATGAGATTCGTGCCAAGATTATGAAGGCCATGCTAATCTCTTTGTTGGGCAAATAATTGTCATCATAAGGGAGGGACTCCGCTTATGCTTTGCCAGGAATGCGGCGTCAAACCGGCAACCCTACATTTCACTAAAATTGTGAGTGGAGAGAAGACGGAATTTCATATTTGTGAAAGCTGTGCACGTGAAAAAGGGGAACTGATTCCCGGAACGGCGGGAGGGTTCTCAATTCACAGCCTGCTGTCCGGCCTGCTTGATCTTGAAGGGGCAGGCAAGGAGAAGTCAGCAGCGACCAAGAATGTCCAGGGTCTGCATTGCGAGAATTGCGGCATGACGTATTCCCAGTTCAGCAAGCTTGGACGTTTCGGCTGCAGCTCCTGTTATAAATATTTTAACAGCACGCTGGACCCGCTCTTTAGGAGGGTTCATGGCAGTACCGCGCATGTAGGCAAGCTGCCGAAGCGGGCCGGTGCACAGATTATGTGCAAACGGCAAATTGATGAGTTGAAGCACGAGCTGCAGGAAAGCATCATGCATGAAGAGTTCGAAACCGCAGCCGAGCTGAGGGATAGAATACGCAAACTTGAAAAAGAAATGGCACAAGAGTAAAGTCTTTCATATATAGGGGGGATACGACATGTCAAGTCTCCGGTTTACCGAACAAGCACTTAGTGACTGGATGCGCTGCGGCGGCAGCCATTCTGAGATTGTAATCAGCAGCCGTATGCGTATCGCCCGCAATCTGGAGCATCTGCCGTTTCCGCTGCTGGCTTCAGCCGAACAGGCGGAGGAAGCATTGGAACAGCTCGCCCCTGTATTTCAGGGGGAGGCTACAGAAAGTTTTGGCACCTTTGAACTGCTAAGGCTGGATGAGCTTACTGAGCTTGACAAAAAAGTACTGGTGGAGAAGCATCTGATCAGTCCCAACCTGGCCAATGATTCCCGGGGCGGAGCAGTTATCCTGAACGAGGATGAGTCGGTCAGCATAATGATCAATGAAGAAGATCATCTCCGCATCCAGTGTTTATTCCCGGGCCTGCAGGTGAAAGAGGCTTGGAACAGGGCAACGGCGATTGATGATATTTTTGAAGCTTCCGTCAATTACGCTTTTGATGATAGAAGAGGGTATTTAACCAGTTGCCCCACCAATGTAGGCACCGGCCTCCGGGCTTCAGTCATGCTTCATTTACCGGCTCTCGTGATGACCCATCAGATTAACCGGATTTTATCCGCAGTGAACCAGGTGGGGCTGACCGTAAGAGGAATTTATGGTGAGGGCAGCGAAGCAGTAGGGAACATCTTTCAGATTTCCAATCAGATTACACTGGGTCAGACGGAAAATGAAATCATTGAGAATCTTCACAGTGTGGTTACCCAGATCATTGAGCATGAACGAAACGCCCGGGAACGCCTGCTGACAGATTCGGCACTGCGGATTACCGACCGGATCAAACGCTCGTATGGGATTATGGCCTATGCCGCTGTGATGGAGCTTAAGGAGTCGGCGCAGCGCCTCTCAGATTTACGTCTTGGAGTGGATCTTGGCATTCTGGAAGGGCCTTCGATTTCAGTGCTGAATGAGCTGAACGTCAAGACACAGCCTGGTTTTCTGCAAAAATTGTTCGGAGACGAGCTTTCGGCCACCGAACGCGATATGTACCGGGCGAAGCTGCTCCGGGAGACATTGGGATCACAACATTAATTATAGATATTTATTATCCGTGGAGGTGCATGAGATATGATGTTTGGAAGATTTACGGAACGCGCACAAAAAGTGCTGGCGCTGGCGCAGGAAGAAGCTGTCCGTTTGGGACATAACAACATCGGTACAGAACATATTTTGCTCGGACTGATTCGTGAGGGAGACGGCATTGCCGCCAAAGCGCTAATTGGCCTCGGACTGGGTCTGGAGAAAATTCAGGATGAAGTGGAGACGCTGATCGGCAGAGGACAAGAGCAGCCTACCAACATCGCGTATACTCCACGTGCTAAAAAAGTAATCGAGCTTTCGATGGATGAAGCCCGTAAGCTGGGCCATACTTACGTCGGAACAGAGCATATCCTGCTCGGACTGATCCGTGAAGGCGAGGGCGTTGCAGCCCGCGTGCTTAACAACCTCGGTATCAGCCTCAACAAAGCCCGCCAGCAAGTACTGCAGCTTCTGGGCAGCAGTGAGGCGACCTCAAGCCACAGCGGTACGCCTGCTAATGTCAGCACGCCTACGCTTGATGGTCTGGCCCGCGATTTGACGGCTTATGCTAAAGACGGCAACCTTGATCCGGTTATCGGCCGCAGCAAAGAAATCGAACGTGTAATCCAGGTACTGAGCCGCCGGACCAAGAACAATCCGGTGCTGATCGGTGAACCTGGGGTTGGTAAAAC
>CAKMKL010000016.1 GCA_927443375.1 uncultured Paenibacillus sp.
GACCTCTTTTATATATAAGCCGCAGCCTTCTCCTGGAAAAATCGTTTACCACTCGGCATTATCTCTGTTGGTCTCAATGACTTCGAGGAGACCTATCATTTTCTGGATGCACTGCAGGATATCGTGACGCTGGAATTGGGCGATGAGTATTTGTGGACCAGCAGTAATCCACCGGCGCTGCCGCATGAAGAGGATATTCCCGTTGCCCGGATGAATGACCCCTTAGAAGATGCTTATAGGGAGAAGCTGGCCAGAAAGTATGGCAAAAAGAAGCAGCTGCTTAGCGGAATCCACATTAATTTTTCGTTCGATGAGAGTTTTCTGCAAAGGCTATTTACAGCTTCACAAATTCAAGGCGGCTTTAAGCCATTCAAAGACGGAGTTTATTTAAAAGTCGCACGGAATATTCTCAAATACCGCTGGTTACTGATTTATCTGACAGGCGCCAGTCCTGTGTTCAATAAATCCTATGTAGAACAATGTGTTTCCTTAAGCAATCAGCTGGATGACGAGAGTCACTTCTTCCCCAATATGAGTTCACTTCGCAATAGTGTGTGCGGTTATCGAAATGATAAGCCTTTGTATGTTTCATTTCATTCTATAGATGAATATGTGCGGGATTTGAGGAATTTAGTTCTTTCTGAGGAATTGCTGAGTGCAAAAGAGTTTTATAGCCCCATCCGGTTGAAACCGGCGATAGGAGTTCATCCGCTTCAAGAGCTTCAGGATCAAGGTGTAGCATACATAGAACTTCGTATGTTTGATATAAATCCGCTTTATAAGAACGGAATCGGTCTACAGACCTTGCAGTTTGTACATTTATTCCTGGTCTACCTGCTGCTGAAGCAGGATGAACCCTTTAATCAACAAGAACAGCAGCAAGCGGATTTAAATGTAGACATCCTTCTGATGACCGGGCTCAAGGGGGAACTGCTGGATAAGGGCTTGTCCATCCTTGATGAAATGCAAAAAATGATAAAAGCACTGCGGCCTGACGACCAGGGGATGGTCCAGTATCTGGAAGAACAAAAAAATATTCTAATGAACCCGGAGCTTAGTTACGCCTCTATCATTAAAGCAGAAATTCAGTCTTCATCCTATTTGGATTATCACCTGGACAGAGCAAAGCAATATGCAGAGGAAAGCTCCAAGGCCGGATACAAGTTCGCAGGCTACGAAGATTTAGAATTGTCGACTCAGCTTTTATTAAAAGCTGCTGTTAAGCGCGGAATACGTTTTGAGCTCATCGATCGTGAGGATAACTTTGTTGTCCTTACAAAGGGAGACCATCAGGAATACGTTAAACAGGCAACCAAAACTGCCTTAGATTCCTATAGCACGGTTCTTATCATGGAAAATAAGATTGTTACCAAGGAAGTTCTGAAGCAGCATGGAATTCGGGTTCCAGCCGGAAAGGCTTATCGAAGCCCACAGGAGGCTATGCTGGATTATGAACTTTACCGGGACAGTAAAATTGTAATTAAACCGAAATCAACAAATTTTGGACTGGGAATCACCATATTCACCCGCAGCTTTACAGAAGAAGATTATCAGCAAGCGGTTGAAATGGCCTTTGCACATGACCGGACGATTTTACTTGAGGAGTTTATAGCCGGAAAGGAATACCGGTTCCTGGTGATGGGGGATGAGGTTGTCGGAATCCTGCATCGTGTGCCCGCCAATGTTGTTGGAGATGGCATTCATACGATTGAACAATTGATTGCCCGGAAAAATAGAGATCCGCTCCGAGGCAAAGGATACAGAACCCCGCTTGAACGGATTCAATTAGGCGAAGCCGAGAAGCTGTTTTTGAAAAATCAGTTCCTGAACGCCTCCGATATCCCGGGAGCAGGTGAAGTCATTTACTTAAGAGAAAACTCAAACATCAGCACGGGCGGGGACAGTATCGATTATACAGACGATATTCCTGAGAGCTATAACCAACTGGCAATCCGTGCGGCCAAAGCGGCAGGAGCCACCTTTTGTGGAGTCGACATGATGATCGGGCACATTCAAGAGGAAGCAAATAACGGAAATTATAGTATTATCGAAATCAATTTTAATCCGGCGATTCATATTCATTGTTATCCTTATCAGGGAATGAATCGAAGAGCAGACGATAAAATTCTGGATTTATTATTCGGTCCACTCCTGGAAACACAGGCATTGGAATCTGTTCATCTTCCCGTGTGAATAGCCTTATCAGCAGCAAGTTCAATTGCTGCACCCAGTGAATTGACTTTATCTCTCTTTTGCTTGCGATATTGCGATGGATTTACTCCGAAGTAACTGGTAAAGCGGCGTGTGAAATAATCAGGAGAATGAAAGCCGACCTCGAGCGCAATCTCAGTAACCGGACGCATCGTGTACTTAAGAAGCTTCTCGGCCTGGTTCAATCTAATTTTGATGATCGTTTCGATAATGGAGTCGCCTACCTGCTCCTTGAATAAATGGGAAAGGCGAGAGGGGGATAAGCACACCTGCTGACTGAGAAGATTCCTCTTGGTGCAGGTATTCCCTTGGGGCAATTGACATCTGGTGCACTGAAACTTATACGACAAAGTAGACGGTTAACGGTATCGCTTGAAATGGAAGGAACCGGAATCCGTAACGAATGGCCGATCTGGGTGTACGCACTTACAGAGGAGCAGCAGGCTGTGCAGCCGGAAATTTCAGTGACCCATACGTTGGACGATGAGTTGTTGGGCAAGCTGGAAGAAGGAGAACGTGTTCTTTTCCTCGCCCATGACAGTGATCTGGAATGCTCTGCTCCCGGTAAGTTTCATCCTGTCTTTTGGAGTCCTGTACACTTTGCTACTGAGAATCCATGCGGTATTATCGTGAACTGTATGCATCCGGCGCTAAGAGATTTCCCGACAAAGGAGTATGCAGAGTATCAATGGAAAGATCTGCTCGATTCTTCCGTATCGCTCTTCGTCAAGGACGATCTGCCCTTCGACCCGATTGTTCAGGTAATTCCTAACTTTTATCATAACCGGAAACTGACGAATCTTACGGAATATAACGTCGGTCATGGCAAGTTAGTTATTTGCTGCATGGATATCGAAAGTAATCTGGAAGTTAGACCAGCTGCAGCACAGCTTCGTAAAAGTCTAATCGATTATATGTCCAGTGCGGCATTCGCGCCTAAAATGACCCTAAAGACCGCTGCACTATGTGAGTTATTGAAGAAGAGAGAGCCCAATTCTGTTTCAGTACAAACGTAATCTCTGTTGTAAACCTGCAAAGAGTTCTTCCGGCATTTCTCTAACCTTAATGTCCTCGCCCAGGAAAAGCAGCCAGCTGGTTATCTCAGTCAATTCATCCGGTTTATTAACATGGATAAAAGTCTTTAGAATCGCTGTTGTCTGGTATGGATTCGTATAGGATAGTGAAACTTTTAAAGGATGATATTTCTTAAACTGGGCAATGGCTTTTGGACCAAGCTCCAGAATAAGATTGATTGCTTCTTCCTGCTTACTTAGTTTCTCTAAAATCTTTTTTTTGCTTATTCTTTTTTTCTCCGGGTAGGGAATGACATTAGTAAGATGGTCAACTGGATAGATCTCTTTCTTTTCATCCTTCAGGTTAAAGGCTTCAATCAGCCAGAGGCTTTTTTCACGGTAAAGGTGCAGGAGATAAATAGGATAAGTTTCTTCCTTGATGCTAATCAATAAATAGCTGTCCAATAGAAGGATCTGGATCAGTTTTTCCAGCATGGGATGGGGCAGATCCGAAAGATCCAGCAGGTCAGGATTATTCGGATTGGTCCCTTCAAATAGCAGGATCTGATTTAAAAGAAACAGGTCTTCCTGCTGATTTTCTGAAATGAGGCCCAGTAATTTTTCAGTTAAAGACTGGCGGCTCTGAAGATAGGGAAGCTGTAAATTTCTTGTGGCCATAAAGGCAATAAATAGAGCTTTGACCTCATTGCCGGTAAAGCGGACCACGGGGAGGACAGAGTTGCGCATGACCGAGTATCCTCCATCTCTTCCGACTTCTGCGACAAGCGGCATGCCCAAGGCCTCAATTTCCCTGATATCCCTAATCGCGGTCGAACGGGAGATGTTAAATTCACGCATGATTTCAGAAATTGTAAAGTGGGCACGGTTGTTGATATACCGCATGATGATATTAATCCGCTCAACTTTTTTCATGGGCGCTCCTAAACAGTATCATTAATTGACATGATTTAAAGCTATCATATAACTATCAAGTGATGAAGACAAATCCAAAAGAAAAGGAAGGATTGAACATGACTCCATTTACCCTGGAAGAAAAAGAAGGCTTTACTGTCGTAGGTTTAGGAACTGAGCTTAAGAGCGATTACACAGACTATGCGGGTATTAACAAGGAAAAGACCGACTTTTGGGAGGCCGTCAGCCAAGATGGAAGACTTGATTATTTAAAAGGCATTGCCGTGAATGACTATATTTTTGCCGTAAATGAAGCAGTGAACAACAAGATGATGCATTATGCAGGCGTTATGACGGAGGCAGCGGCACCTGAAGAAGCCAGAGTGATCCAATTTCCCAAGGGGCCTTATCTCGTGGTAAAAGGGGAAGCGAAGACGGCTGATGAATTGAATAATAAGCTGGCCGGGGTTGCCTTTGGTCAAGCCTTGCCAGAAGCTAAGGATTTCGCCTATGTAGGGGGGCCTAACACAACAGCCCTGATGGGAGAGCGAGACGGCTTCGTTTACGGTGAAATGTGGATTCCTGTTGTAAAGAAATAAGGAGCTGAGAGGAGGCAGGGTATGTCCTACATTGTTGATTATAAAAATGTGTCAACGGCCGGTTTAGAGTCTTCACCGGTAGCAGAAGCGCTTGCGGGTTTACGTGCGAATGAAGCCCGGTACTTTATGAACAAATACAAGCATGAATTTACGGTTGTCCCCGCCAGCGAAAGCCAGGAAACCCTTGATTATGTGAACCGGATTCTGAAAATAGAACGTGATCTTGTGTTTGCGGCCAAGCCTTTAGAAACGTCGCGCTTTCATGTGGAGAACATCCGGTTTGCCTATGTTTTTTACGAGGATGGTCTTGCGATTAATGTTATGTATACGGTGGATGACCCCAAGAAGCGGGCGGTTGGTTTTAAGCTTTCCGAGGGGATGGAGATTCCAAAGGAGTTAGAAGCAAAGTTTAAGTTCGCCCGGCAAAAGTCTAAACTGGCTGGAACAATCCGGGGCTCGTTTTTTGTAATTAAAGGGGAGTATTAATATAAGCAAAACCGCATTTCGAAAAGTCCTATATCGCTTACCGCTATCGTGAAGAGGGAAGTACAAGCTTTTCGGTGAAGCAGGCCACTTATGGCACAGAGGGCTGGACACCGCAAACGGTCTATAATGCTGCTCCGACGAATGCGGCCATTGACGTGACCTGGACAGGAAATACGGCAAGAATCTATTATGTAAAAAGCAGCGGCAGTGACCGTGCGTTCATGGCAGTAAATACAGGCGGAGCCTGGACCGAAACCTCACTTGCGCCGGGTATTCCGATTGAGCGGCTTGCCGTGGACCGCAGTCCCAAAGGTGTTGATATTCTATATCTGGTGGATGTGACGAATCTGAAGCTATATTACGGCCGTAACGAATAAACCTTCTTTTGGAAGAACAGAAAGAAGGGATGTCAGAACACACAGCCTTATAGGATTTTATAGGATTTTATAGGATTTGACTGTGTGTTCTGACGTGTTTGTTAGCATTTATATTTTTAGTAGGATTTTATAGCTGAGTGGCTCCAGCTGAATCTTGATGCTGCCCTCGGCCGAACTAACAGGTTTGTTGTCCAGGGTATCCTGCCAGCTGCCCTCTAGTGGAAGAGACAGGGTAACAGGCTGTTCGGAAGCATTCATCCAGACAGTCACATGGATATTACTATCCTTTCGTTCATAGACAAAGTAGCGTTCCTGCGGCTCCGCTTGCAGAAATCTGAAATCTCCGGTGCGCAGTGCCGGATATTGCTTACGAAGCCCAATGAGTGCCTTGTAGCAATTGAACAAGTCCCGATCCTGCCGTTCTTCTTCCCAGATCATACATTTCCGGCAATCCGGATCACCCTCACCCTCAAGACCGATCTCGTCCCCATAATAAATGCAAGGTGTACCGGTAAAGGTAAGCAGAAAAGCGATAGCCATCTTCAGCTTCCTTTTGTCGCCGTGCAGCTGGGTAAGCACACGCGGGGTGTCATGACTGGCCATCAGATTGAAAAGAACTTCATTGGCTTGCTGCGGATAGCGCATCAGCAGGCCGCTTATGTGGGAAGCGAAGGTTTCAGCATCCATCTCATCCGAGTTTAGATATTCGAGCAAGCGGTCGGACAACGGATAGTTCATCACGGAATCAAACTGGTCGCCTTGCATCCAGCGCAGGGAATCATTCCATACTTCTCCGATAATAAAGGCTTCCGGATTAATCGCTTTGACCCGCCCGCGGAATTCCCTCCAGAAGACATGATCAATCTCACTGGCCACATCCAGACGCCATCCGTCTATGCCGACCTCCTTGAGCCAGTATTCTGCAATATCAAGTAAATATTCGCGGGTATCCGGATTGGCGGTATTCAGTTTCGGCATTTGTTCGAAAAATCCGAAGGTATCATAGTTCGGGTTTCCTTCCCGTACTTTGACCGGAAACTCGTTAATATGGAACCAGTTCACATATTCCGATTGCTCTCCGTGCTCAATTACATCCTTGAATTGGAGAGAATTAGCGCTCATATGGTTGAATACGGCATCAAGAACGATTCGGATCCCCTTGGAGTGTGCGTTCTCCACCAATTTTTTCAATAAATCTAAATCTCCGAAATGCGGATCGACTTGTTTATAATCCATCGTATCGTATTTATGATTGGTGGGGGCTTCAAAGATAGGAGTAAGATAAATGGCCGTAATCCCCAAGTCCTCCAAATAATCCAGATGATCGATAATCCCTTGCAGATCCCCGCCAAAAAAGCTCTCTCTTGTGGGAGTATCCCCCCAAGGTGATATATTCTCGGGATCATTACCGGGATCACCGTTTGCAAAACGGTCCGGCATGATTTGATAGAATACAGCTGACTTCGCCCATTCAGGTCCTTGGAACAAATCAACCTCATGAATATACGGTCGGTCATAGAAACCTGTTGGAGCCTCCGGCTCTTCGGATAAAATGTCATTTTCCGTCATCCAGACCGTTTCTTCCCCGCTGTGAAAACGGAACCCGTAAGAGAAGCGCCGATGCTCCGGCCGCACCGCCGTCTGCCAATAATCAAAGAAACGGTCGGACGACACCTTTTTCATTTCGTGTTCTTCGTGATAGGTTTCCCAGTCATATTTGTCCCCCGTAAGAGCAAAGACCCGATCTACATTCTGCTTCTTGGTCCGGACACGAAGATGGAAGGTATCCTTATCATACAGGTACGCCCAGTTGCTGTGTGGTACATGGTGCAGGCAATCCAGCTGGATGTTTGTTTGAAGTCCTGCAGAGTTAATAGCTTGTTCGTTTGAGATCATGTGTGTCCCTCCAAAGCGGCTGGTATTGGTAGCTTTATTCGCTATTCATAAATATTAACAATTATTTGTACACCTGCTTTATAAAAAATAAACATTTTGAATACATTCCTCCAGACGTTTCGTAAAAGGGAGGCTCCTGAGAAATATAGGGATGCATTTAAAGCGCGCTTGCGGGGAGCCATTGAGGATAAGATGGAAGGAAAGGAAATACATGAGACGGATAAAGACAGCAAACCCGACGCGCAGCAAGCCGCACGAAACGCACTGGAGCTTAATGTTCATAGAAAATTATATACTCCAAATCTTCCCTAAAAATTAGGTTAGGAGAGATTTGGAGTTCTTGTATACATCATTTTTTACATACGTTCAGAAATTCGTCCTGCAGACCTGGACTGTGCTCATTCGGCATCTCCGGCATAACAGGGTCCGGGAGACTATATACATAATTCCCTATCCAAGCTGGTTATTATAGAAATACAAAAGAACATCCTCCTTGTATATCTGGTGTGAGTTTTTCCACTATAGTTTCCTCTGCAGCAGGAAGGATTATGCACTTTCTTTAGGGCACCATTTTTAAACTGATTGAATAAATACAGCCTTAAGAACCACAATAAGCAAGGGTAGCAATAAAGAAGAAGGTGGTTCATCGATGAGAGGTAATAAAGGGGCATTAATCGCACTTGCTTCGATTCCGTTAATTATGACACTAGGCAATTCCATGTTATTACCTATACTGCCTCAAATATCAAAAGAGCTGGGTATTAGTGCTTTTAAAGTCAGTATGATCATCACGGTTTATGGCCTAATTGCCATTCTGATGATTCCAATTGCCGGATATTTATCGGACCGCTTCGGGCGGAAAATCGTCATATTACCCAGTCTCATCTTAGCAGCCTTAGGGGGCGCAGTCTGTGTTGCGGCTGCCTGGTTTTTCACAGGAGTAACGGCTTATTGGGTCATCCTTGGGGGACGTTTTCTCCAGGGGATTGGGGCAGCAGGTGCCTTTCCGATCGTTCTTCCTTTCGTAGGGGATCTGTTCAAGGATGAAAAAGAGGTCAGTAAAGGATTAGGAATCATTGAGACCTCTAATACCTTCGGTAAAGTGCTAAGTCCGATTCTTGGCGCTTATTTAGGTATCGTGCTGTGGTATGCACCGTTTATTGCCATTCCGATCTTGTGCCTTATTTCATTTACGCTGGTTGTGTTTCTGGTAAAGAAACCAGAGTCAGAGGAGAAGACTGAAGTTAAAAGCATCGGGCAATTTTTAACCGGCATTAAAGAAATCCTGCATGAAAAGGGCCGGTGGCTGTATGCGATCTTTGCGATTGGCGGAATATGTATGTTCGCAACCTTCGGAGTGTTGTTCTATTTATCGGAGACCTTGGAATCAGAGTATAACCTGCATGGAGCTTCTAAAGGATATGTGCTGGCCATCCCCCTTGCATTGTTGTGTCTGGCTTCTTACGGAAGCGGGAAGATCATCGGGAAAAATAAGCTGTTAATGAAATGGCTTGGCTTCGGGGGAATGGTGCTGCTAACTTCGGCAATGCTCATTACAGTCTTTAGTCAGAATATATTTTTCATGGTAGGATTCTTAAGTGTAGTCGGTATCGGAATTGGTGTGGTACTGCCATGTATGGATGCGCTGATTACAGAGGGGATTGAGAAAGAGAACCGGGGTACGATCACCTCATTATACAGCAGCATGAGGTTTATCGGGGTTGCGCTGGGACCACCGGTCGTGTCGCTCCTGATGAACCGGGGGCATTGGGTATTGTTCGGCACTATGGCTGCCGTTGGGGCAGTTGGAGGACTGCTGTCCTTATTCGCCGTAACACCGAGCAAGGAGGAGAATGAAGACGGAGACAATCCAAGGAAAAACAGCTTTGGACAAAAGAAAGGGTCTCTGTTCCGTCAGCGGGCACGGTAGGTGGCTTTATGTGCAACAAATTTGATATCTGAAGTCAAAAAAAGGGATGTCCTATTGGCCTTAAAATGGCTGTTTGGACATCCCTTTTTAATTGTGCTGCCCAGTTACAGCGATAAAGCCTTATTAGCAGTTGTAACGTCATTGAATGTGCCTCGCAAAAAAGTCGATTCTAGGTCTAAAATGCGTTTTTTTGCGAAGAATTGACTACCATTATTTGATACACTTGTGCATATTTGGTGCCGGGCTATAACCGAACGATTCTCTGAGAATCGTATAGGAGAAGCCTGCTCAATATGAAGGACTCTATGAAAGGGGTGAACCTCTCCATAAGAAGCTGAGAACTTTTTAAATACTAGAAGGATTCGAGCTGCGTTATTTTGCTGGTTTCATGATCAGAGTTTCCCCTGATTTCTAAATTGAATTTTAGATACAAAGGAGGAGTTAAGTACATGGGTAAAAAAGCTGTTTCCATCAAGAAACCGGTTCTTGCATTCATGATGTCATTTCTAATGGTTATTTCGCTTGTGGTTCCCCAAACTCCGGGATATGCAGAAACAGCGGAGCGTCAGCCCGGCCGTCAGGCAGAGTATCTTAACCGCGGATTGGTTGCAGTCCTGCAAGGCAACGGCGTATTCCTCAGCTGGCGGTACTTGAATACGGACTCAGATGAAATCGCTTTCAATGTATATAAAAACGGATATAAAGTCAATGCGGCGCCGATCAGCGAAGCTACGAATTACGTAGATACGACAGGCGCAGACAGCTCGCAGTATCAGATTTCCACCGTTGTTGACGGTAAGGAAGAAATGCAGCCGGAAGTCGTATCGGTGCTGCATAACAATTATTTGCCTATTCCGCTGGATAAACCGGCCGATGGCCGCACGAAAGACGGCGGCACGTATTCCTATTATGCCGGCGATGCCTCCGTCGGAGATTTGGATGGCGACGGCGATTATGAAATCGTTTTCTTATGGAGCCCAAGCAACTCGAAAGACAATTCTCAGGCCGGCTATACCGGTAATGTCTATATCGACGCTATTGAACTTGACGGGACTAGGCTCTGGAGAATTGACCTCGGTGTCAACATTCGCGCCGGAGCCCATTATACCCAGCTGATGGTGTATGATCTGGACGGAAACGGCAAAGCCGAAGTTGTCGTCAAGACGGCTGACGGCACGAAGGACGGCCAAGGCAAGGTAATTGGTGACGGCACCAAGGATTACCGCAACGAAGGCGGGTACATCCTGACAGGTCCGGAATATCTCACCCTGTTCGACGGACAAACGGGAGCGGCCGTTTCCTCTGTGGAATATGTACCGCCAAGAGGTGACGTTAGCGCATGGGGTGACGGATACGGTAACCGTGTAGACCGTTTCCTGGGCGGCATTGCCTACTTGGATGGCGTGAAGCCAAGCGTGATCATGGCCCGCGGCTATTATACACGCACCGTTCTGGCGGCTTTCGATTATAGTGGCGGCCAACTTGTGCAGCGTTGGACCTTCGACACTAACGAAGCCGGAGATCAGTATCAGGCACAAGGTAATCATAATTTAAGCGTGCTCGATGTCGACTCCGACGGCAAAGATGAAATCATGTACGGTGCACTAGCGATTAACGACGACGGAAGCCTGATGTACAGCACCGGACTCGGCCACGGCGACGCGATGCACGCCGGCAAGCTCGACCCGAACCGGGACGGCTACCAGATTGTCAGTGTGCATGAGCATACTAATGCCGAATACGGGCTGGAGATGCGCGATGCCGCTACAGGAGAAATTATCTGGGGACAATACACGGGGAAAGATACCGGACGGGGAATGTCGGCGGATATCGATCCGAATTATCCGGGATATGAATCCTGGGCGTCCAACATTGTGAATGGGCAAATGGACCCCATAACCCGGGGATATGCCGCGAATGGGGAAGTCATTTACGAACAGAACGAGGTGCCGAAGACCGCCAATTTTGCGATCTGGTGGGATGGGGATCTCCAGCGGGAGCTGTTCGACCATGAATGGAACAGCACCACAGCCAAAGGCATTCCGCTCGTTTACAAGTGGGATTACGAGAATAAGCAGCTGAAGGAAATATTCCGGGCAACGGGAGCCTTGACGAATAACCACACCAAAGGTAATCCGGCGCTTCAGGCCGATATCCTGGGCGATTGGCGTGAGGAGCTTCTGCTCCGCAGCGAAGACAGCACCGAATATAGACTCTATACAACAACAATACCGACAAGCTACCGTATTCCTGCACTAATGCAGGATCCGGTATACCGGCTGGGCATAGCCTGGCAAAATGTCGGTTACAACCAGCTGCCGCACACCGGATTTTATCTCGGGACGGAAGCAACAGTATTTCCTAAAGCGAACTTGGCTCTTACCGGCGGGCAAGAAGAACCGGAGCAGGTTTATCACTTTGACTTCGGTACTGAGACGTCCGCAGGGACAACCGCTGTGCAGGACAACGTCTATACCCAAGAGACCGGTTACGGCTTCGAGAATAGAAGCGGAATTACGGTGGGCACCACTAATGTTACCCTGCCGGAAAACGCCAAATTCGCTGTTAACCTGCCCAATGCTAATTACAAGGTAACGCTCAAATTGGGTGATGATTTCCGAAGCTCAAACGTGGGCGTCAAATCTGAATTTGTTCAGAAACTGGCTGTGACCAGCGTGAATGCGGGAGCACCTCTCGAATATTCCTATGATGTTGCGCTGGTAGACGGCCAACTGGAGTTCATCTTCTCCGGCACAGCCATAGATGTGCAGGAACTTACCATTGCGAAATACCCGGAGAAAACGCCAGGAACCGGGACAACGATTTATATGGCCGGCGATTCGACCATGCAGTCATACAGCAGTATGCAGGCTCCGCAAGAAGGCTGGGGCCAGCAATTCGGGCGGTATTTTGATAGTGGTGTAGTGGTCCAGAATGATGCAATCGGCGGCAGAAGCAGCAAATCGTTTATGGTTGACGGACGTCTGGACACGATCCTGCAGCAGATCAAGCCGGGTGATTATTTCTTTATTTCGTTCGGTCATAATGATGCCAGCATCGGCATTCCAGACCGGTATGCGTCACCGGCGGAATATAAAATGTATTTGACCCGTTATGTGAACGGATCCAAACAGCGCGGCGCGACACCTGTGCTGCTCACTCCGGTAGGGCGCAGAGATTTCAACACGATTACCCAGGAGTTTAACGTTAGCTTTCCGGAATACGTGAAGGCCGCCAAAGAAGTGGCAGAAGAGCAGGGTGTGGCACTGGTTGATTTGAGCCAGTTAAGCATTGCGTATTACGATAAGATCGGCCTAAGTGCTACGGAAAAAATTTTCCTGTACGCTAATCCCGGTGAGTATCCGAAGTACCCGAACGGTATCAGTGATAATACGCATTTCAGCAGCTATGGTGCGCAGGTCATTGCAGCATTGGTTGCGGGAGCGGTAAAAGACATGAACTTAAGCATTTCTCCGTCTGTCATCGATCCGGACATCTCGGAACCGGAGCCAGAGCCGGAGATCCAGGTTTATGAGGAAAACTTTGAGGGGGATCCTGCTGCCGCAGAGTATTCCATGGTGAATGCCACGGGTATCGCCGGTCAAATGACGGGAACGATCGTAGATCAGAGCGGAAACAAGGTATTGTCCGTTGCCGGGTCCGGATCCGGTAACCGTGCGAAGGTATTCCGGTTGTTTGATGCGGTCAACGGCGACATAGTCAATGTCAATTTTGACTGGCATTCCGGAAATGTAAGCGCATCCCCGTCGGAAGGACATCTGACGCTGCAGGATGCGAACGAGAATATCATTCTCACTCTGTTAACAAAGACCGGCACTACCGATCCATACACGAAAATCCATTATTTTGTTGGCCCTTATACCCCAGATTACGGAACCGGCACTACAGCTGTTCCAAATGGCGGAATCGCCACGAACATCCTCAAAAATCAGTGGGTGAATGTAGATGCAACGATCAACTTCGCCGAGAAAACAATCGATTTGACCTTGACGAGTCTTGCGGATTCCAGTATCAAACAGACGATTCAGGATATACCGATGAGTCCCGGCGTCTACGCCAATAACGTAAGGGGAATCCGGAACCTGGGAACCCGAAAGGGCGGCGGCGGCACAATGAGCTGGACCACCCAGATCGACAACGTAAAGCTTGAAGGTAGGAAGCTGCCGCCGGTAGCAGGCGATCAGACGGCCTTGATTACGCTTCGTGACGAGGTGAAGGCCTTGGATCTGTCAGCCTATACCGAAGCCTCTGTAACGGTGCTGAACAGAGCTTTGGCCGCTGCTGAGGCGGTGATCGGTACAGAAGCGACGCAGGCCCAGGTCGACCATGCTTTGAACATGCTGACGGTCGCAAGGGATTCGCTGACGAGCGAACCCGTTGGCGTAATTAGTGACTACAAGTTTGATTTTGGCTCAGGTAACGCTGCTGAAGGATACACTAAAGTGGACGCCAAGCGGGCATACGTGGAAGGTAACGGCTATGGCTTTGCCGATACTGCCCTGCTCAAGGATGAGAACCGGGAAACCGGAGATAACCTTAAGGAAGATTTCACACGTGTGTACGGCACCTCCTTCCGGGTGGAAATGGAGCCTGCCAATTACCGCGTAACGATGAGCATCGGCGATGCGCAGGAATCGACCAACACAGGCGTTGTCGTAGAACAAATGCCGAAGCTGCCGGTTACAACCATACCGGCAGGCCAGTATACCGAAGTAACGTACGACATTGCCCTGATTGACGGCATCTTTGATTTTGCCTTCTCAGGCAGCACACCGAAGATCAATGCACTGAAGATAGAACGTCTGCCAGGCAACGGTGCTGGCGATAAGCCAGTCCTTTATCTGGCGAGCGATTCTACGGTTGCCAACTATGCCGAAAGCTATCGTCCGCAGACCGGATGGGGTGAAACGCTGGGCGGTTATTTCGATCTGGATCAGATCAGCATCGATAACCGGGCAGTCAGCGGATTAAGCAGCAAAACCTTCCTTGTTGGCGGATATCTCAACGACATTCTGCTAGACATACACGAAGGGGATTATCTGTTCATGCAGTGGTCGCACAATGATTCCACGCCTTCCCGTCCGGAGCGGTACCTTACACCGGAGCAATTTAAGGTCTATCTGAAAGATTACATTAACGGAACCGTACAAAGGGGGGCAACTCCGGTACTGGTTACGCCGGTGAACAGACGCGATTTTACCGGAGAAGTACTCAATAAGAGCTTCCCGGAGTATGTGCAGGCGATGAAGGAAACGGCACAAGAAACCGGAACCCTGCTGATTGATCTGAATCAGGCCAGCTGGGAAGTTTTCCAGGAGCTCGGTCCTGAAGGTACGAAATCCATTTTCATGTGGGTAGGTACAACTGAGGACAATACCCATCTCCAGATGAACGGTGCGGTCAAGGTATCCGAGTTGGTGGCACGGCTTGTGCAGGAGCTGGATATCCCGCTCTCTGACCTGGTCACCCTGGAAGAGGAACCGTCCGATCAGAATACACCGCATACAACAGCTGCAGTAAAGGGAGAGTTGCAGAATGGCTGGTATACTTCAGCAGCAGATGTGACGTTCACCGCGACCGATGAAGACTCCGGAGTGGAGTCGACGTTCTTCCAGGTCGATGGCGGTGAGGTCGTGAGCGGTACGCATCTGACCCTGAGCGATGAGGGCAAACACACCGTGACCTATTGGAGTGTCGATCTGGATGGCAACAAAGAGGCTGCACAGACGCTTTCGGTGCCAATTGATCTCGCGCCTCCGGCCATCGACATTCAAGGTCAGACGGAATACACGATTGATCAACACGTAGACATTACTTACACCGCATCCGATACGGTATCCGGTGTCGCTGAACCTAGCGGTGTACTGGTGAATGCACCAGCCTACACGCTGGATCCCGGCTTGAATGTAGTAACTGCTGCTGTCTATGACCTTGCTGGCCGGGAACAGACGGTAGACTATAGCTTCGGGGTCAGCGCTACCTTCGCAAGCCTGGCTGAACTTACGCGCACCTTTGCAGGCGGCTCGCAAGACCCGGGCGCAGGCGCGGTCGCCGAGAAGCTTGCCGGTATTCTGCAGCAGGCTGAACTCGCGGCGAATGCACATGAAGGAGCTAAGGCTCGCCAGCTGCTTACGGCCTACAGCAATGAGGTTAATGCAGGCAGAAGTACGGTATTTACGGTTGAACAGGCTGATGCTCTGCTAAAGTGGGCTGCATGGCTCAGCCAGGCGACGCCGCTGGCAAGCAGCGCTCCAGGTACTCCTGTATTGTCCGATAATAACGGCCACGACACAGGTCTGAGAGACGGAGACTACACCATTACCATGAATCTGTGGTGGGGCAATAACGGTAACCGATTTAAGCTGTATGAGAACGGTGAACTGATCAGAGAAGTAACCCTGGTTGACCAGTCTCCGTCCGCCCAATCCGTGCAAATCGACGTGGCTGGCAAGAAGAACGGTACCTATGTGTATACCGGCGAATTAATCAATTCACTGGGTACGACCAAGAGCGCGCCGCTCACGGTGACCGTTACAGATGCCTCTCCGGGGCAAGCGGTGTTATCGAATGACAACTGGGACCGGGACGGAAGCTTTAACGTCAGTATGAATCTGTGGTGGGGAACGAACGCTACCGGATACAAGCTGTACGAGAATGGAATTCTGGTAGACACACAAACGCTGCAGGCTCATACTCCTGATGCCCAATCGGCAGTAACGGCCATATCTGGCAAAGCTCCCGGAACCTATGAATACGAAGCTGTATTAAGCAATTCTGCGGGTGAAACCAGAACGGCTAAGATGATCATAACCGTACGAAAGTAACCACAGTAGTACAGCATATCCAGAGATGAACGGAAGAACTTAACGCATTCAAAAGCCCAATGGAACGGCTCAGCCGGTACTTGGGCTTTTTGAGGTGTCATGGGTGGGAACATTTTCCTGGATGATTCGTATGAATCCCTGATCCCAAGGATCATGAAGTGTTAATCGAAGTCCATGCGGCTTCGGTGAACTCCTGGGATTGGGACCTTCTGCATGGGAAACCGTTCATAAACCGGCTTGGAGCGTTCCGCACCCCACGTTACCGGATCCTCGGTGCAGATATTGCCGGGAAGGTCATTGCGGTTGGAGCGGCTGCTACACGATTTAAACCTGGGGACGAGGTTTTTGGTGATCTTTCCGGCTGCGGATGGGGCGGATTTGCCGAGTATGTATGTGCTGCCGAGGTAGCATTGACACCAAAGCCTGCTGGAATTAGCTTTATAGAAGCAGCATCTATTCCTCAAGCAGCCGTACTTGCCTTGCAAGGCCTGCGTGATAAGGGGGACTTACAAAGAGGGCAGCGTGTTCTTATTAATGGGGCAGGCGGCGGAGTCGGGACCTTTGCAATCCAGTACGCCAAATTGCACGGGGCAGAAGTGACCGGAGTTGATAACACCGGGAAGCTGGATATACTACGTGCTATAGGGGCGGATCATGTACTCGATTATACGCAAGAAGACTTCACGGTAAAACGTGTAAAATATGATTTGATACGATGTAGTCGGAAACAAATCCATTTTCAGCTTGAAGCGCGCACTAAGCAAGGGTGGCGCCTATGTTATGATCGGAGGACCCATGTCAAGGATTATCATGAATCTGTTGTGGGCTCCGGTAGTTTCTCTGCTTGAATGGAAGAAGATAAAGGTGCTCGTCCATAAACCAAATCACGGAGATCAGCAGATTTGGAAAGATCTCGTCGAATCAGGCCAAGTCACCCCCGTCATTGACCGGCAGTATCCGTTACATCAAGCAGCCCAGGCAATTCAGGATCTTGGAAATGGTTCTGTAAAAGGAAAAGCGGTCGTCTGCCTGAAGTTTTAGACACATTCGTAAATGTTGGGTTTCTCTTTTTACGGCACGCGCGGTAATCTACCGTATACAAAATGGTTTTGACCATCATCAAGTTTCTTATCTGTTATGGTCCAAAGGATGTTTCCCGCAGGCCTCAGGAATTGTATTTACCGCTGATCCGCTTATATCCAGTTTAACATTTCAGTTTGCTTATTAGTGAGTACTATAATATTTTTTCCAGGTCGTGGTCAATCTCCTTAAATTTCCTGTACTCATGCAGGATATTCAACGAATCCAAATATAAATGTAAAATTTCATTATCACAAAATAATATGTCAGCTGTGCCGATATGAATATCAATTTTTAGTTTACCGCGAATTTTTTCCGCATTTTGCCGTACCAGGCATAAAATATTGTTTTCCTCCAAATACCATTCTTCTCTCATCATATCTTCGTATAACTCGATGACTTTTTCCGGTTCTACCCCCACAGTACGGAATTCTTTGAGATAGAGATGGTGATAGGTTCCTGCGTAAGGGGTTACGGAACCAAACAGCTCGGGGTGCTTAACTGCATAATAAAACGCCATGTTGCCACCCATCGAAAACCCTGACAGCATTCTGTTCTCACGGGTTGTGTCTGTTCTGTACTGACCGTCGATATGGGGAATCAGTTCCTGAATAAGGATGGATTCAATTTGCAATAAGGCATCGAAATAATTGTCTTCCGACGAAATGGCGTTGACAAAAACAGTAATGGCTCGTCTGTTTTTATAGACCTTTTCCAGCGGCCATATCTCGGAGGATTCGTTGCCCGTCCATCCGTGAATGTGGTACGCAACCGGATATTTTTCGACGCAGTCTTTGTACCCAGACGGAAGATAGATATTATAGCCTACTTCGTGATTTAATACTTGGCTGTAAAATGTTTTATGAGTAACATGTTGAGGCGATTCTGCTGGTGGGTTTACAAAGTTCATTCAACACCCCTCCGATGCCGACTTATATAAGTTAATAACATGACCTTAAGGGAACTATATTACTAGGCAGACAGTTATTCAAGTGCACGATTTGATACCTTAGATTTATCTAGGGAATCAATTCAGCTTCATAACTTCTTCATAAGCTGCAAATTTGTTCTTCATAACTCTTTTATATAGTGTATCTATAAGGAGGAGATACAAATGAAGAAATTGTGGATTGGTTTATCAGCATTGGTACTGGTGTTGGGAGTTGGAACCGCTGGCGCGTACGCCGCAACAGCAAACAATGATAATAACGACAGCGGCTTTTTCGAGAAAATGCTGCCCTTCGCCAAACAAATGCACCCCAACCTGTCAGAGGAACAAATCAAGAAAATGCATGACAATTGCAGTACTTCATCCGGAACGGGAATGTCAGGAATGATGCAAAATTCTCAATATGGCGGGAGTATGATGAACTTCTAATCCGATCATGATAAGATAAGACCTCATAGAAATGAGATAGATCTCAAAGAAATGAGGTCTATCTCATTTTTTACAAACAAAGTAGGTGATGAGTCCGTGAAAATTCTAGTGGTTGATGATGAAGAAAATATCCTGCAGGTCATTAAGGCTTATTTGGAAAAAAATAAATATATAGTGTATGAAGCCGATACAGGAAAAGGCGCGATCCATCTTTTTGAGACCTTAAAGCCCGATCTGATCGTGCTGGATCTGATGCTTCCAGATATGACTGGAGAGGAAGTATGCAGAATGGTCCGCAAATCATCGAACGTTCCCATTCTCATGCTGACTGCAAAAAGCAGTGAAGATGATATGGTGAACGGGCTAATGATCGGAGCCGATGATTATATTACCAAACCATTCAGCCCAAGAGAGCTGCTCGCTCGGGTAATTACTCTATTAAGAAGAACCAACGCACAGCAACCAGGGAATGTATCACGGTTATCCTTTGCCCAAGGCTCTTTGACAATGGATTTAGAGCGTTATGAGGTGTGGCTGAATAAGGAGGCCGTATCCCTTACCCTTATGGAATTTAAGCTGCTGGAAATCTTAGCGAAGCATCCCAAGAGAGTGTTCTCACGACTTGAACTGGTCAACCTCACCCAGGGTGATTCTTATGAAGGATTTGAGCGAACTATCGATGTTCATATTAAGAATATTAGGCAAAAAATTGGCGATGACCCTAAGCACCCTCTTTTTATCGGTACCGTATTTGGCGTAGGGTATAAATTCTTGGTGAATTCTGATGCTAAATAGAGGCGGATTGAGCAGAAAGCTACTTATATCCCACGCCGGTGTGGCTCTTGCTGCGCTTCTGTCCATTGTCCTGCTCGTCAATATCGTAATGAACATCTCATTCAACCAATATCAGAAAAACCAGGAACAGGCGGAAATACAAAGTTTACTGGAAGACCTAAAAGACGCTTATCATGAGTCTGCCGGCCAATGGAATCCAAACGTATGGATGATCATTTCGCACCAGGCGATGGTCAATGAATATATCGTTCGTGTCTATGACATAGACCGCCAATTGATTTGGGACACTAGCCAAATGGGGATGCATAATTCTCAGTCTAAGCAAGACACCATTATAAAAACAATAGTTAAAGGCAATCAGCAGGTGGGGACATTAGAATTTCAATCCTTGGACAAAACATCCCAGAGTCTGAATCAGCAGTTTCTGCGCATGTTTAATATATTGTTATGGGCCGCAATGTTTCTTGTTATAGCCGGTACGTATCTGTTTAGCCGCTATATGGCCAAAAGCATAAGCCAGCCTCTTTTAGAGATTAAAGATATTGCTTCGCGGATGAGGCAGGGAGATCTCACTTCCCGGGTTGAAGTGATGAATCATAATACGGAGATCGATGATGTGGGGCTTGCACTCAATCATTTGGCAGAAGGACTTGAAAAGCAAGAGCAGTTTCGGAAATCACTGACCGCCGACGTGGCACATGAGCTTCGGACACCCTTAGCAACGATACAAAGTCATTTGGAAGCCTTTCAGGATGGCATTTGGGAACCGACGCCGGAGAAGCTTCAAGTGTGCCATGACCAGGCTCTGCGGCTAGTCCGCCTTATCAGTGATTTGGAGAATCTGGCTAATGCAGAGAATCCTATGATTCAGTTGAAGACTGAGGTCGTATCACTTAACGAGCTTGTAGAAGAGTCGTTAAATACTGTATCCAGCCAATTTTGGCAGAACGGGCTTTCAGCAGACCTGATAAGTTTACATGACATTTGGATCACCGGGGACCGTTCGAGGCTGGTTCAGGTTTTCATAAATCTAATAAGTAATGCATTCAAATATACGAGTTCCGGACGGATTCAAATTGAAGTGTCCAAAGAGAAAACAGAGGCCGTTGTTATTGTAACCGATACGGGGATGGGGATTCCTGAAGATGAACTTCCCTATATCTTCGAACGTTTTTACCGCGGGGAGAAATCACGGAACCGGAAGACTGGCGGAGCCGGAATAGGCCTTGCCGTTGTAAAAGCAATTGTGGATGCTCATGCCGGAGCTATCTATATTGAAAGTGAGATCCATAAGGGGACTACAGTCCATGTTCGTCTCCCAATCGTTCGGTGAATGGAGGAAACCCTATGATGATGGGTTATGGTTTTGGGTTCGGTATGTTTGGATTGGTCATCAATTTTCTGTTGATACTAGGTATAGTTTATTGGGTAATAAAATGGGTTAGGGGGGGAGGAGAATCACGTATTAGTGACAATACGCCTGAGAGAATCTTAAATGAACGATTTGCAAGGGGTGAAATCACGGAAGAAGAATATCTGCGGATGAAGAGCATCCTCCGGGACTGATTCACATTACACCTGTACGATCGTAACTTGTGCATAGGAGTGAGACGGGAATAATGAAAAAATACAATACGAGGGCTATCATGGCGTCACTGCTGATCTGCGGGTTCGTCGGCATGTTCAGCGAAACAGCCCTTAATATTGCGATAAGTAATTTAATGGATGTGTTTCAAATATCCGCGGCGACCGCTCAGTGGCTGACGACAGGATTCTTGCTAACGCTCGGTATACTGATGCCAATGACAGGGTGGTTGCTGCAGAGGTTCACGACCAGACAGCTGTTTATCGCTTCGCTTGCCAGCTCAATCATGGGTACTTTCATTGCTGCACTCGCATTTAATTTCGAAATGCTGATGTTAGCCCGCGTCTTACAGGCGGTGGGTATGGGGCTGTTGATACCGCTGATGTTCAACACGATTCTTATTGTATATCCGCCGGAGCAGCGCGGAGCGGCAATGGGCTTCGTGGGACTTGTTATCATGTTCGCGCCGGCAACAGGTCCTTCAGTAGCAGGTCTGTTAATCGAATATTTCACTTGGCATTATATATTTTGGCTGTCACTTCCGTTTTTGATCGTAGGTTTATTGGTGGGACTGAAGTATTTGGATAATGTAACCGAGGTCACGAAGTCCCGTATCGATATATTGTCTGTCATACTGTCTACAATCGGGTTCGGCGGGGTAGTGTTTGGCTTCAGTAAAGCAGGGGAAGGCGAAGGGGGCTGGACTAGTGCAATCGTGATGTCTTCCATTATCATTGGGCTGATTGCGCTCGTATTATTTTCCTTGCGTCAAAATGTGATGCGTGAACCGATGATGAACCTGCGCGTATTCAAATATCCTATGTATATCGTTGGTTTGGTGCTGGTGCTGGCATGTATGATGATCATCTTGTCTAGTATGATTATTCTGCCGTTGTTCCTGCAGAACGGTATGGGACTAACTGCATTCGCCGCCGGCCTCATGCTGCTTCCGGGCAGTGCGCTGAACGGTATTTTATCGCCGCGGATGGGGCGTTTGTTCGACAAATATGGTCCGAGAGGTCTTGTCATATCAGGCCTCATTATTGTTGTAGCGGCGTTATGGTTCTTCTCCAGTATATCCGTTGTATCTTCGGTGGCTTTCCTGGTGACGCTGCATGTCGGACTTATGGTTGGGATCTCTATGGTATGGATGCCGGCGCAAACGAATGGCCTAAACCAGCTGCCGCCTGAGCTGTACCCACACGGTACGGCAATAATGAATACCCTGCAGCAAGTCGCTGGGGCGATCGGCACAGCCGTAGCGATCAGTATTCTTACAGGCGGCATGCAGACTTACTTGCATAGTTCCTCCGCACCGACAGAACAGGCCGAATTAGCAAAAGCACTGACCTTCGGCTCCCAGAATGTGTTCATATTCGCGATGATCGTCACATTAATCGGCCTCTGTACCGGATTCTTCATTCGCCGCGTAATCGTTAAGCACGCGATGATGAACGCTCCACATTAACAATTCCCGGGAGCTTCACCCTGGCTCAACTCAAACAGCAGCGGCAGACCATGACTTAATGTCTTGGTCTGCCGCTGTTTTTTGTATTAACGAGGAGCAAGGGGATATCCTAACGGTACCTGTAAAAAGTTATTGATTTTTCTAACAGGTACCGTTATAATCTAATCAACAGGTACCGTTAGGATATTTGATTAATCCAAATTAGGAGGCTCCATTAGGAACATGAATACTGAATTGTACGAAAAACTTGCTAAACTGCAATGGCTGTTGCAGAGGAAGCATTTTAAAACCCACATCGCTGTTGGCCCAATGGCTGATACGTCCCGCGGGCAAGGCCGGATACTGGCCTTTCTCCGGATGAAGGACGGGATCAGCACTAAAGATTTATCCTATATGCTGGACATCCGTGTATCATCCCTGAATGAGTTACTGGCAAAATTGGAGAAAGCCGAATACATTACCCGCAAACCCTCAGATACAGATAAACGCATCATGCTGATTTATCTGACACCCAAAGGACAAGCAGAAGAAGAACATGAAATAGACAGCAGCGACATCTTTTCATGCTTATCTCCGGAAGAACAGGTTACCTTCGGGGAATATCTCGTACGCGTGACTACAGTTTTGGAGGAGGAACTTGGAACAGATGTAGAACGTGATGAAATGGCGAGCTGGCTGGAGGCTGCTAAGGAGCGTATTGGTGCTGAGGAATTAGATAAGCTAATGTCTATGCGCGGACAAATGCACAGAATGTGGGCAAATTCCGGAGACGAACGCTTGAACAGAAGATTCGGGGAAGGATTCGGCAGCGGTATGCAGGGATTTGGCTGGCCCTCCAGGGATGGGAGAAATTCGCCGGACCCGGAGGATAAGTAAGCAGAATAATATAATAAGCAGCAGGGCGCTGCCGTACTGAAAGCCATTAGGCGGTGCCCTTGTTTAATTGCGCCTATTTAACTGAAAAATGAATAGCATCGATGTTGTCGTTTCGGCTCAGTGGGTTATTGGCAGAATGAACCCTCGGATAATAGTTAGAATTCTAAGTGTTAGAATATCAAAACGAATGATAATAAATTAGGAAAGTGGTGACCCTCATGGATACAGAAAATCTCCATTACTTTGAAAAAGCACCGGTCGCAAAGGCTGTAGCTCATTTCGCTTTACCGATGATGCTAGGCACGTCAATGAGCGTGATCTATTCCATCTTAAACGCCTTCTTCATTGGTACCCTTAATAACACTGCCATGTTAACCGCACTCGCACTAACCTTGCCCTTATTCTCGGTTATTATGGCGCTGGGCAACTTGATTGGCGTCGGCAGCAGTGCATTCATCTCCCGTCTGCTGGGAGAGCAAAGATATACAGATGTCAAGCATGTTTCTTCCTTCGCTTTTTACAGCAGTTTAGTTATCGGACTTATCGCCATGGCTCTTGGTCTTCCGCTGATCAATTCCATCGTTCATGGCCTGGGGGCAACGCCTGACTCCTTCGGGTTTACCAAGGACTATGTCACAATTATGCTTATAGGTTCACCATTCGTCGTATTATTCTTCACGCTGGAGAATATCGTACGCTCGGAGGGTGCGGCAATTACATCCATGATTGGTATGCTTCTTAGCATTGTCGTGAATATTATTCTTGATGCACTGGTCATTTTCGTCTTCCATTGGGATGTGATTGGTGTCGCGTCTGCTACGGTCATTTCTAACTTGGTTGCAAGTGCTTATTATACCTACAATATAGGCTATAAGAGCAGGTTTTTAACGATCTCAATCAAACATTTCAAGCCTTCCAAGGAAATTCTGAGTAATATCTTCAAAATTGGAGTCCCCGTCTTTATTATGAGTTTGTTCCTGGGTGCAATGTCACTCATCTTTAACCGTTATCTTGTCCAGTATGGGGAGCAGGCCATAGCGGGGTTCGGAATATCATCGCGTCTACTGCAATTTCCAGAGTTAATTCTGATGGGCTTAAGCGAAGGAGTCGTGCCGCTCATTGCCTTCTCTTTTGCAGCAAACCGATTGCGCATGAAGCATACCATTCAATTCACGATTAAAACGATTGTCGCCTTAGCCGTTGTGTTCGGGGTGATTGTCTATCTGATCTCGGACCACTTAATTGGTTTATTTACGAATGACCCGCAATTAATTGAAATGGGCAGCTACATTCTGCATGTGACGTTCCTGTCCTTGTTCATTACAGGAATGACGTCGTTATTTACCGGGATCTTTCAGGCCACAGCACAAGGGACCGCCGCGTTTATAATGTCAGTCATTCAAGGAATTACTCTGATTCCGGTGCTCTATATCGCCAACCGAATGAACGGTTTCCATGGAGTGGTGTGGTCGCTCGTCATTTCGGATATCGTAGCGTTCCTTGTCGGCGCCAGTATGCTCTATATGCTGCGTACGAAATTGGAGCCGGATATAGAACATTTAGCCCAATAGGACAGGGTGGGATGATTGCCTTTCAATTAATGAAGCAGGATCCGTTCGTTTCTTACTCCAAAGCTGCATAATTACAGCTGTAAGAACCACAATAAGCAAAGGAGCATGAAGCAAAAGAAAGGGAATCAAATGCCACGTAAATTAAACTTCCGGATAACGGCTATACTGCTGATGGTGTTTCTCTTCAGTATGGCTGATCTTAAATTCAAAACTTTAAGCGGCCCGCTTCCAATCAAAATGTTTGAATATAAGAATGTCAGTCAAAAGGCATATTTCGGCGCAGGTAACGGATATAACCTGATCGTAGTACAGCTTGAATCATTTCAGAATTTTCTTGTGAATCTATCGGTCCAAGGGCAGGAAGTCACTCCAAATTTAAATAAGCTGTCGGCCACAAGCATCTATTTCCCTAATGTTTTTTCACAAATAGGGCGGGGGAATACCTCAGATGCCGAATTTACGAGCAACACTTCTATTTACCCTGTTGGTGATCCAGCCATGTCGTCCAAGTACGCTGACCGGGACCTTCCCAGCCTAGCAAAGCTACTGCACGCCAAGGGGTATATTGCTAACACTTTCCATGTTAATGAGGTAAGCTTTTGGGACCGGAACCGGTTGTATCCGGCGTTAGGCTTCGATAAGTATTATGATAAACCCTATTTTAAGCAAGAAATCTTCAACCGTTATGGAGCCTCCGATGAAGAATTGTATACTGTGGCTATGGAAAAGCTGACAACGCTGCATAGAAACAACAAGCTGTTTTATGCACAACTGGTTACTGTATCCAGTCACTCTCCCTTTAATATACCTAAGGCCAGCAGGAGATTGAAGTTAAATCCGGACCTAAACGGAAAACTACTGGGTAATTATCTTACGGCTGTTAACTATGCAGACTATGCGCTTGGCACCTTTATTGAGAAGCTTAAACATGCTGGGCTTTGGAACCAGAGTGTCCTGGTCGTATATGGGGATCATTTCGGATTAAGCAAAAAGAAATTTAACCCCGAGAAGATCAGCCAGACCTTTGGCATCCGTTATCATAAGCAGATCAGCACACTAAACATTCCGCTCCTTATTCATCTGCCGGGGAAACACTCTGGACATAGAGTTGATGTTACGGGGGGGCAAACGGATATCCTCCCTACAGTTGCAAATATAATGGGAATTGATTTGAAAAGCTTAGGATTTACAACATTCGGTCAAGATTTGCTCAATGTACAGCACAATACAATAGGGATCCGGTATTATTTGCCGACTGGATCATTCTTAAATGATGAAATCCTCTTTATACCCGGTAAAAAAGGGTTTGAGGACGGAACCGCGACCTCCCTAAAAAGCTTCAAAAAAATAAAAAACACTGCGCCTTACAGATCTGAATACGAGAAAATTATAGAACGTATGAAGCAATCTGACGAATATGTAAAAAAACTTCCTGTTCAGGAGGGGTCAAAAATTCCGCATTTGTGAATTTCTTGCATAAGCTCCGCGTTTTAATGGAAAACTTCTGTAGTGCGAATCAACGCATTGATTCGATATCTTAGGAGGTTAAACAATATGACAACCCAGGATCCGCAAGAGCTGCTTAAGCTTAAGCATGAACAGGATGAAGAAAAAAGGGAGTTCACCAACTTTGCCCGGTCTGTCTCCGGCCACGGTGAAGTCGAAGCAGGTCAGGAAAACAGTAATGACCGGCTGCCCGACGATCAAAATCGTATGAAGTCAGTGGAGAACAGACAAAATTAAGGAATTAAATGAAGCCGATCCCACAAAGGATCGGCTCTTTAAGTCGAACTTCACAAAAGGAGAAAGAGCAATTTGCGGAGGAATTATTAACTGATGTTAGTAATTCAGAACTTACTGTGTTAAGGAAAGTATTAGTTCAGTTAAATAGAAATGTGGAAAAATGAAAGAAAACGTTTTATTATATAATATCTTATTGAAATAACGAGAAGAAAAAGCGATAATAAAGCCTTTAACTGGCCTACCTATCGCTATAAGCCATAAGGATATAACAGTGAGGATATGTTTCGTTATTGGCCGATGACAGGCAATCCATCATACATTCCTCTATAAAAAGCACCTAAATAGTATTCCGGTATGGCCTTTACAAACGGTGTCGGCCATTACAATTTACCACTTTGCTGCGACTCAATGAGTAACATTCGTAAAGCATAAATAACAGCACTGGTTCAAAATCGAAGGAGATTTAAAAGGAGATATTACGATGGAAAACATATATAATGATGGGTGGGACTGAATGATAAATGATCCATAATAAAGGAGCATATAGATGACGACTTTAAAAGATGTGTGTGAACGTATTTGCTTACCGGATCCAATGGAAAGAAAAGTACTTGAATTTGCAGGTGAAATCGATGAGAGAATAACAGAGTCATTTTCTGCTGCCCTCTATGATCCATCTTCCTGGGAAAATGGAGTAAAAGAAATAGCCGGCGTACTTGGAGAGGATCCGGATGGGACCAAAGTGCTCACTTTTATGCTTCTGTGTGCAGTAGATTCCCATAAGGAGTACGAAAAAAGAGGAATCAGCGAGCGGATTTTTACAGATACGATGAAGTTTTGTACCCGATTCATTGAGGAACATTACAAGCTGTACGGGACATATGCATTCACATGGGCTTGGTGGTTTCCTAGACAGATTTCACTTCGCGAATTCCGGATTGGTGCACTTGAATATGAAATGATCGAGCAGGAAGAGAAGAAATATATAAATATACATATCCCCGCTGATGCGGATTTGGGGCGGGAGAGTTTGCGGAAATCCTATGAGGAAGCCCGGGAATTTTTCGCCGAATATTATCCGGATTTTGGTCAGTCCGATATGGTGTGTGATTCTTGGCTGCTTTCCCCTGTTCTAACTAAGTTATTACCTGAGAACTCCAACATTCTGGGCTTTCAAAAGGTTTTCGAATTAACACATGTAGATCATTCTAACGACAGCTCTATAAGATGGGTTTATGGAAGAACTGATATTCCAATGCAAGAACTTCCAGAGCAAACATCCTTACAGATGAAAATCAAGGCGTATCTGCTGGAAGGCGGTAGCATTGGCGCAGCCAAAGGAAGACTGAAGGAAGACCCCTGGAAGAGTTAATCCGTAAGGATAAAGTTTTTTTGTGTAATAGTCTAATGAATGAATTTGTTCCTAGGCGGTACCCAATAGCAGCCCGAGTAATTTATAGCTGATTTCCAGATAAGTTCTGCAGCAACAGATTATTATACTTTGCTGCATGCTTCTGCTCATCGAGAATAATGCCATACAAAGTATCCTTATAAACGCCATAAGGAAGACCGAACCAGATCTTTCGATACTTTTCCACAGCAGACAATTCACCTTGGAAGGCTTTTTGCAACCCGGCAATATACGAATGCACATGTTCAGGAACTTCGTTGCTAACCCCTGTCACTTCATGTCCAGTTAATTCTTTGTACATTTGCCGGAACATTTGATTATGCCCTCGTTCATCATTCCGGATAGAGGTAATCACTTCAGCCTGTTTCTGGTTAGGAGCAAGATGAATGAGCTGGTCATAAAAAAGTTCATCATTTCGTTCCCCTTGAACTGAGGTTTTCATTAACTCAAGCGCGTCTTGCGTTGATGTTGCCCAAACAGGAACGAATTGTGATCTGAACCAATACGGGTAAATCATATTCATGAGCGTAGCCCTCCGATAATGTAAATAATGTCACTTTCAATTATATGCACATGAGCCTAGTGTGTGATTAATTCTAAGTATCGGTTGATTTTATACAAAGGTTGCGTACAAGGGGCTACAGGGTGCCAGGTTGTACTAAATCAGATTGGATCCATTCAGTGGATTATTTATCTTTTAATGAATATCACAAAGAAAGAATCTGCTACAGATGTAGCAGATTCTTTCTTGATCATTTTTTAAGTCGACTGCTAGGAATTACTTATGCCTCTCATCATTGATTTATCCTTTGCGCAGGTAAGCCTCGATAGTGCCGTCGGCAAGCTTCGTCAACTGAACAAGACTGTTGCGGGACAGCTTTGCCCATGACTTGATATCTTCAAAAAATCCTTGGTCAGAGGCCGTTACCTTTAAGAGCTGTCCGTCTTGCAGCCGGTCGATACTCTTTTTTACTTGAATGATCGGACCTGGACAGCAGAGACCACAGGCGTCAATGACTTCATCAGGCTTCAAATGAACAGTTGCAGACAATTGTTCATTTGAAGCTGTATTTTTGTTTTGTGGGACATATTTACTGATCTGATACGTTTTATAACCACCTGTCAGATTCTTCACATTGAACCCTTTTTGGGTTAAGATCCGGGAAGCAGTGTAGCCTCTCAAGCCAACCTGGCAATAGACCCAAATTTCCTTGCTGGGGTCAAGGTCCTCCAGACGATCACGCAGTTCGTCGACAGGAAGGTTTATAGAACCCTCAATATGCCCATTCGCATGCTCAAGTTCGCTTCGAACATCCACCAACATGGTGCTGTCCAAATTCCGGCCGGCCAAATCCCCGGGTACAAAAACTTCAGTCATTCCGTTAATTACATTCTCAGCTGTGTATCCGGCCATGTTCACCGGATCTTTGGCTGAGGAATATGGAGGAGCATAGGAGAGCTCCAGTTCTGTTAAATCCGTAACGGATCCCTTAAAACGGATTACTGTAGCAATATCGTCAATTCGTTTGTCCACCCCGTCATAACCGACAGCTTGTGCACCCAAAACCCTGCCATCCTCGTTAAAAAGAAGTTTTAAGGATAGCGGAGTAGCTCCAGGATAATAGGAAGCATGGGAGTTCGGATGTACATAGACAACACGATACGGGATGCCGAGCCGCTGCAACGTTTTCTCGTTATTCCCGGTGGATGCACCAGTCAGGCCGAAGACCTTAATAATGGATGTGCCTTGGGTCCCTTTGTAAGTGGTACCTAATCCGCAGACATTGTCTGCAGCAATGCGTCCTTGCTTATTGGCAGGTCCCGCCAAAGGGACGGCTGCCTTATGTCCGTTCACAAAATCCACGATCTCAACAGCATCGCCTACTGCGTAAACATCATCTAGATTCGTTTCCATTCTTTCGTTAACCAGGATATGCCCTCTGGGTCCGAATTCAAGGCCGCTATCTTTCAGGAAGGCTGTATCCGGTGAAACGCCGATGGCCAGCAGGACGATCTCGCTTCGTAGAACAGTACCGCTGGCAAGATGGACCTGAATTTGCTCTCCAGTCTCCTCAAAGCTCTGCACCATGTCGGAGAAAATAAGGTTTACTCCATGATCTTCCAGCTCTTTGGATAATACGGCAGACATCTCGGAATCGAAGGGAGCCAGTAGTTGAGGGCCTGCTTCAATCAGCGTGACTTCCAGCCCGGCTTCCTTCAGATTTTCTGCCATTTCCACTCCGATAAATCCGCCGCCGATAACTACCGCAGAACGTGTACCTTCTTCACTCACCTTTGTTTTGATTTTGTCTGTATCCGGAATGTTCCGTAGTGTGTGAATTTTGGAACTCTCTATTCCAGGCAGAGAAGGACGGATTGGTTTTGCACCTGGCGAGAGAATCAGAGCATCATAGTTCTCCTCATACGAGCCTAGTTCCTTACTTTGCACAACAACCTTTTTCCCAACCGGGTCAATAGAGATCACTTCACTTTGGATGCGAACATCAATATTGAAGCGCTTATGCATGGCTTCCGGCGTTTGTACAAGCAATTTTGAACGATCCTGTATGGACCCCCCAATATAATAGGGAAGACCGCAATTAGCAAAAGAAATATACGGATCCCGCTCAAACATCACAATATGTGCTTCTTCATCCAATCTGCGCAAACGAGCTGCCGCTGAGGCGCCTCCTGCAACTCCACCGACAATCAATACTTTTTTATTCATGTTCGATCCTCCCCTAAGATTTGTATCAGATGTTTGATCCTTTCGTCTTTAACGGAATAAATGATCTTGAGGCCATTTTTTTCAGTCTTCACAATACCTAAAGATCTAAGCTTCTGGAGATGTTGGGAAACCGTTGATTGTGGAAGTTCCAGACATTCCTGCATGTAGGTCACATTGCAACTTCCATTATCGATGATTCCTTTTACAATACATAATCTTACCGGATGGGCTAAAGCCTTTAATAATTCAGCAGCCTGAGCATAGGTTTCAAATGGTTTGTCCATTGACTGAGAAATCACCTCGATCCATTAAAACGTTATATCGTAATATTATGATATAAAGATATGAAATGCAATCCATCCATTGTGTCGATAATATGGCGGGTTGGGTGCATACTACTTTGCTTTATCCAAAAAATTAGTTGGTTGCAAACACTATTGACAAACGGGTTCAACACATTTATGATTTATCCATGATAATACCCATACGGGTATACGTAACAGTTTGTTTTAGCGTCCAGATAAAATACTTCAAGGAGAGATTAAATGGCATTTAAAAATTTAAAAGAAATTACACCCCAGAAGGTAGCAGCACAGCTCAAGAAAGGGGAGGCTCTTCATTTGCTCGATGTTCGTGAACCTGGAGAATGGGCTGAGGGACACATCGCCGGTGCCAAGCATATTCCGCTTGGACAGCTGGTGGAGCGGCAACAGGAGCTCGATCCAGCACAAGAAACCATTGTCATCTGTCGGAGCGGAAGCAGGAGCGGTCTGGCTTGCGAACTGCTGGGAGAAAAAGGATTTAACGTTGTGAACATGACCGGTGGTCTTAGTGCCTGGACGGATAAATTGGTTCGTGATTAAAGACTTACAGAACCCTACGGCAGTAACTGGAGGCATAATCAGCTGCTGAAAGCTATTGAAAGGACTGGATCAACATGATAACACTTTTGTACTTCTTGACTGGGGCTGTGGTCATATGGTTCTTGCGCCAGTTGTGGCCTGTTCGTTCACTTTCCTATATGGATGTTCACAACTGGGTCCAAGCTAAGGAAAGTTTAAATTTGAAAATGCTCGATGTCAGGGATGCTTCGGATTATTTGGAAGGACATATTTCCGGCTCGATAAATATATCTTTAGGGCGTCTTCCTTATGTATGGCAGCACGATCTATTTCCTGATGATAATGTACTAATTCTGTCCAACAATTGGTACCAAAGCAATAAAGCAGCAAGAATCCTCCTTAAGCATGGATTCCGCAGTTTGTTCACAATACACGGTAATGTATGGTCGGCACAATCATGTTATCAAAACGTACCAGCAAAAGGAGGCAGACATTGTGGACACAGGTTCAATCATTAACATTGCAGTGATTGTATTATTGCTCTGGTTTGTTTATTCCCGCATAAGACCGGCTAAAGGATTAAAGGCGCTCAGCGCTGAAGAATTCCAAAATGTGATGGAGGGCAGTGAGAAACGGATGCTCATAGATGTACGGGAGCCAGGAGAGTATAAGACAGGATATATCAACGGTGCGAAGAACATCCCCTTATCCCAACTGTCTGGCCGTTTAGGGGAAATACCTAAGGAGAAAGCTGTTTTTCTATACTGCCGCAGTGGTATGCGAAGCAAGAATGCGGCAAGAATTCTGCTGAAAAACGGTCATACAGGGCTTGTTCACCTGCAAGGTGGCTTGAGCGCTTGGAGCGGTAAGCTGAAACGTTGATAAGGATTCAGACCTTTAAGACCTCGCTATGTTCTGATATAAAAATGACAAGAGAAGGATAAAGTATCTTGTTCCATTATACTGTTGAAACACCAAGTCACCTGAACAAGCGATCTTAGCACTTACAGAAAACCTGAAGGCAGCAAATTTCGGTGTTCTTTGGCAGAAGAATATGGATACTCGAAAGAAAAGAACCAATCCCGGGAGACCGGTGATTGGTTCTTTTGAAGTTTGGTTACGTTGAAAACACTTGCAGAAGTCAGCCTCTGAGATCGTATAGAAGGTTTTCTCATAATAACAGCCTTCATTATTTGTTACAGTTTGATATGGGGAAAAGGGGGGGATGTGTATTCTTTATTCAATCACTTCTTTGAGCTGTATTTGCGGAAATAAGACGCTAAGTAGCTCCGTGGCCTGTTGATCCTTGATTTGGTAAATAACTTCCAGGCCTTTTCTGGACCCTTCAATAATACCGGCACTACGCAGCTTTTGTAAGTGCATAGACAGGGTTGATTGAGGAAGCTCCAAGCAGTTTTGCATTTCGGTTACATTACAGCTATTTTTCTCTATCAACCCTTGAATAATACAAAGTCGAACAGGGTGCGCGATAACTTTAAGCCATTCCGCTTTTCTAATATAGTGTTCTTCCATAGAGTTCACTTCCTTATAGGTTTCGTCTTACATTATAGCACCATGATATTGAGATATAAATAATACCCAATATTACAATGGTTATTCTCTACAGGCGGGTGCTGAATGTGCTTCAGAAAAGTGATCACACCTGAGCAATGGAATGTGCGAAACATCTTCAGGAACAGGATGGTTAGCCCCATCACATTTTCGCTTGGAGCCTTGACAGTTCAGTGGTATGGAATCATTATCGGTATAGGCGCTTTACTTGGACTTCTAATTGCCATCCATGATTTATTCATGGAATTGTTTTTGATAGGACTTCACTATGCATTGGTGGGTGCCCGTATCTATTTTGTAGTTTTTCAATGGTATGATTACAAAAACAATCCACTTGAGATCATCAAGATATGGCATGGAGGCATTGCAATCTATGGGGTATTAATTGGTGCCTTACTTGCTTGCTGGTTCTACTCCCGCCATAAAGGATAAGGATTTTTACGCATTGTTGGTAACATTATGACTTAATCATAAGTCCATTCTCATATTTGATTAATACTCAAAGGGGAAATAATCACAAATGCATTCAAAAAAATTCTTTACGTACAGTCCTTCTGAAAGTCTTACCAGCCGGAAGGGTTACCATTGGCTGGTTGTCTTTACGGTGTGCATAGGTGCCTTTATGGCCGCTCTTGATGCAAGTATTATCAATCTTGCACTACCCACATTGGTTCGGCAATTTGGTATAAGCATGTCTGAGGCAGAATGGATTAGTCTGGTTTACTTACTGACCCTTGCATCGCTTGTTATTCCATTTGGAAGACTCGCGGATATGTTTGGCCGCCGCTGGATGTATGCAGCAGGCTTTGGTGTTTTTTTGTTCAGTTCCTTATTATGTGGATTATCGACTAATTTAACTATGCTGTTACTTTCAAGGGCGTTACAAGCCATTGGAGCCGCTATGTTACAAGCCAATAGTGTGTCCATTATTACTGCTTCTACCCCGCTGAAGCATCGGGGAAAAGCCATTGGCATTCAGGCGAGTGCACAAGGGGTTGGACTGAGCCTGGGTCCAGTCATTGGTGGAGCTTTTCTTTCGATAGGCGATTGGCGCTGGCTGTTTTTTGTCAATATTCCAATTGGTATTATAGGTACAATCATGGCAATATTTTTACTTCCGAAAGATATACTGGGCAAGAATCGAGAATCATTCGACTATTGGGGTGGTATATTTCTTATTCCGGCTTTAGTCCTGATCGTATATGTATTGAACCAAGGAGAGAGTACTGGATGGACATCACCCATTATAACATTATGCTTATTCGCAGGTTTACTCGCACTAACTTCGTTTATCAGAGAAGAACGCCGTTCTAATTCTCCATTACTTGATTTAAAATTGTTTAAAAATAGTATCTTTTTGACAGGTAATATAGCAAGCTTCCTTTCTTTTTCAGCGATGTATGGGGTGTTGCTTCTCAGTCCGTTTTTAATCGAAAGTGAATTTCACACGACCATTGCTATGACCGGATTTTATTTATCATTTGTTCCGATCGGCATGACTGTTTTCACACCCATTTCCGGTTATATATCGGATCGGTTTGGGATTCGCTTCCCCGCAATTATGGGGATGAGCGCAGTCTTTGGAGGGTGCGTTTTACTGGCTTTCATCCAAAAAGAGAACGATATTCCGCTTCTTCTTTCGGGTCTATTGTTAGTTGGTATTGGTATGGGGATCTTTACCCCTCCCAATAACAGTCATGTCATGGGAAGTGTGCCTAAAGAGCGACTAGGAGTTGCAGGTGCAACATTAAATATGAGTCGAACGATTGGTATGGGGATGGGGGTTACATTAAGTGGGATGTTATACCAAATGGCACTTAGGATAATGCCAGCTACAAGTAAACCATCAAATATTTCGGCTTTTAGAATCTCTTTTGTGCTTATAGGGTTATTGAGCGCTGCTGCACTATTTATAGCACTTTTTCAGAAGAAAACTGGGCATAAGTACAGCGAGGAGTTCATCGAATACTATATTTAAAAGCTAATCATTTCAATCGCCAAAAGAAGAACGGTAAGTAGACACCTTGGAAGGGTTAACCGGTAAAAACGGGAGTTGCAAAGGCATCTCCCGTTTTCAGTTAGCGAAAGTAGTTCTGTATATGCGGATACCACCAACGTAAGTGTTATGGTCGATAAACAATCGCGGACTAACTTCCGATACAACATAAATACATCTTACGGGGTAACAAGAGGTCTGCTTTGGAGGTAGATTTTCATATCCGGGCTGGATCCAGATAGAATCTGGTCCGAAACAACTTTGGCTAAGACCCCGTTATATACGGTTCCGTTATCTCCGTAAGCCATAAGGATATAACAATGAGGATATGTCTCGTATTGGCCGATGACAGGCAATCCATCATGCGTTCCTCCATAAAAAGCACCTAAATAGTATTCCGGTATGGCCTGAATGTCCGGGAATAAATTGTTAAACGCCCCAATAAGTTTGTCCTTGCTTGAAAGGATTCTAGAATCCCTTGTTTCAGCGTAGGATGTATCCTTATCCATACCACCAATAATAACCCGGTTGTCAGGGGTCGTACGCATGTATACATAGGGGCGTGCTGTTTCCCATATTAATGTTCTTTTATGCCAGCTTGAAAAATCGGCGATCGGTTTCGTGATGACGGCATAGGAGCTTGCCAGTGTAGCATTTTTTTCGGTTTTGAAGTCGCTGTCTTCATAACCGGCCGCAATGATGACATGTCTGGCCCGAATTTCTCGTTTTTCTTTGGTGTAAAACAGGGCATAATCCTGTTCAAAACGCCTGCCTGTTATTTCCGTATTTTCATAAATCAATCCACCCTGTGACTTTACTTTTTCAAGAAGCCCATATACAAATTTAAGCGGGTTCATCTCGGCATCATCGTGATAGTACAGTGCTGCCTGTTTTTGAAAAGGATAATGCCCCGATATCCGCTGGGCATCCCAAAGATCTACTTTAAACCCGTATTTCTTAAGAAGAACGTGTTCTTCGGTTAATTCAGAAATATCCTCCTTGGAGCTTGCGTAATACAGGCTGTCTCGTCTTATAAAATCGGGATCAATGGGTAATTGACGGCTTACCCGCTCAATGTCGGTAATAGACTGCTCACATAGTTTAAGATGACGCGCAGCCACTTGTTCACCAAAAGAGTGGCTCAGCGATACAAAACTTTTCTCTCCGGCATATTGAATCAAAGCGGTATTGCTGCTGGTACTGCCTTCTCCGGCTTTTCTTTTGTCTACTACAACGACGGACATCCCTTGTTCACAAAGGATATTTGCACACTGGGCGCCGGAGCTGCCCGCACCAATAATGAGTACATCACAGGATATGTCCTCTTCTAGCCTAGGATAAGAAGGAGGATTAACAACCGTTGTCGGCCAGTACAATTTACCACTTTGCAGATCCATATCAAGTCTCCCTTATTCATATTTCGATACTTAGTATGGACACTTTGCTGCGACTCGATGCAAATTTATGGAGCATTAATACAACAATGGTTCAAAATCGAAGGAGATGATCGATAGGAAGACCCCTGAAGGGTTAATCTGTCGGTGGACAAGATCATAGTCATATCAGATCCCGCGCCTAGCGCGGGTTTTCTGTTTTATTAGATGGAGTTATGCTGATATCGGAACTGAAATTCACACCAGCTTCGGTCTGTAGAGGAGAATACAGATACGCTTGACTCTTATCGTCAAAGTATATCAGCATCGTATACAACATTTCTCATTTACCATATTATATATACTATGGTATTTTCTTGCTTTAATTTATACTGTGTAAAGCCACTACTGAAGCACTTTGGTTATTTACCTGGCAGCACTGCGAATCGGGCTTAGAAAAGAAGATTCGATGAAGAGAGAACGTTATTTTCTATAAGGGGAGGGTGTTAATTGAACAGAAACGTATTATTTATTGAAGATAATGAGAAAATTGGCAGCTGCTTAAAAGAAGAATTGGAACAGCGGGGATTTTCAGTTCAGTGGCTGCTTTCTGGTGAAGGAGCTGAAAAAGAAGTGAATCAGCATAAAATCGTTATTTTGGATATCATATTACCCGGTTTAGACGGATTTACGGTGGGAAAACGGTTAAAAAAGGCAGCTCCTGCTGTTCCTATTTTAGTGTTATCTGCTCGAACATCGATAGGTGATAAGGTAGAGGGTTTACAGTTTGCTGAAGATTATCTAACGAAACCATTCCATACAGATGAGTTAGTTGCAAGATTAGAAGTATTAATCCGTCGAAGTGGAGTAATACATTCCGAACGCATATCATTAGGAAATCATATTGACAGGGAAACAACATAAAATTTTAATGTACTTTCTAAGCCACCCTAATCAAGTTTTACCAAAAGAACAAATTTATGAAGCCATTTGGGAAGAACCCTATATAACTGGTGATAAAACAGTACTGGTACATATCCATCGACTGCGTCAAAAGTTGGAACGACATCCGGATTCCCCAGAGATTATTGAAACGTTGAAGGGAATAGGCTATCGGGTGAAGCTATGAAACAAACCCGGTCATTATTCCGCCGTTTTCTAAAAGTGCATTTTCTATTTATCTTTTTTCCTCCAATAGTGTTAATATTCTACTCTGCGTCTTTGTATGAAGCTGGCTAATACCTGCATAGCACCAACGAAAACGTTCAATCTTGCAGGCATACAAACGTCGAGTATTATCGTGCCAAAACGGCGGTGCAGGGACAAACTCCCTAGCTCCGCCGTCTCTTTAATTTAGGCACCTTTAACAAGATTCGAGGGTTAGCCTGTTTTTATCTAAAGACTTCTATCTAACAATATCCCTACTTGCTTAGCCATAACTTGTGGCGGATAAGGCATTCCATTTCGGATCCACCATTCAATGATTCCAACATAAGCGTTCCCTGCATATTGCACCATAATATCTTCAGTTAAATCCATATTTTTATCGCTTTCTTTGTCAATCTCCCCCTTGAATCCTTCTATAAAGGAAGCGAGGAGCCGTGTTCTGAAGGAGGAGGGAGTGTCCTTACTGGCTAACATCGTTGAAAAGAATAAATAATGTTTCTCGAAATATTCGAAATAAGGGACAAGAGCATCTATCCAATCCAGCTTACATGCCCACTCATCCATTTCCTCTAATTCAGCAAGATGCATTTCAATGAGTTTATCCAATAAATCGAACTTGTCCTGGTAATGCAAATAGAGTGTTCCGCGGTTCACATTTGCACGGTCTGCAATATCTTGGATGGTAATCTCATCGAATTTTTTTTCATTCATCAACTCGATGACAGCTGTTTTCAAAGATTCCTGCGTTTTAAGAATTCTCCGGTCGATTTTTGCCATTCGGATATTCACCAATCCTTTTATTATAATAAACAGATTCATTAGTTATGTTGAGTTATGAACAAATACCGTTCTTTTAACTATTGAACATGAAGCTCTAACTTATATAATAATAGACACGAGTTGAATATACAATTCTTTTCGTTTACTAAAATTTAGCGGAAAACGGAAGTGAGGCGAGCGGTTTTTTAAGGACAATAAGAAGGTTTAAGGAGTATTTTTGGATATGAATACGAAGATTGTAAATTATTCTATCGGATTTGCCCTTTTGTTAGCTGCTTTTTCAGCCTTGGGGCCATTTACGGTAGATATGTACCTCTCGTCACTGCCAAAAATCATGGTTTTTTTCGGAACCAACACCTCCATGATTCAAGCGAGTCTTACAGCCAGCCTATTAGGATTAGGCTTAGGGCAACTGTTAATGGGACCCTTAAGCGATAGCTATGGAAGACGCATGCCTTTGCTGATTTCCATGATCTTGTACATTCTCACCTCGTTTGGATGTGCGTTTGCACCGAATGTTGAATGGTTTATCACATTGAGATTTTTTCAGGGTGTTGCTGCTTCCGCCGGGCTCGTTATTTCACGTGCTATCGTTCGCGACTGGTTTAATGGCGTTGAAATGACTAAATTTATTGCACTGCTTACAATGATAAGTAATGTGGCTCCATTAATTTCGCCTACGGCCGGAAGTGCAGTTGTTTCCTTCACCTCATGGATAGGCGTGTTTATTGTCCTGGGGTTGTTAGGTCTGTTATTAACGGGGATGACAATCTGGGGTGTAAAAGAAAGTCTGCCCGCCGAGCAACGTGTACCAAGCAATCTCCGATCGTTAATGAGAAACTATACGGGCTTGTTGCGGGACCGGTCGTTTATGGGGTATGCCCTTGTGAATGGCTTATTGTTCGCCGGTGTATTTGCTTATGTTGCAGCTACTCCATTCATTTACCAAAACATATACGGTGTATCACCTCAAGTATTTTCGATTCTCTTTGCATTAAATGGCCTTGCCATTATTTTTGGCTCTCAGTGCGTGAAATGGCTAGCAGGCCGATGGACAGAGCATCGTATTTTTGGGATCGGACTAATGATGGCTTTTATTGCTACAGCTGCAATTCTTTTAATAGTGCTTATCCATGGCCCTCTATTCAGCTTGTTTATTTCAATTTTCTTGTTCGCAGCTTCCATTGGGATCATTGGACCTATTTCTTTTACACTGGCGATGGAATCGCAAGGGCATATTGCCGGTAGTGCATCTGCAGTACTCGGTACACTTCAATTTTCCCTTGGTGCCGTTACGTCCCCGCTGGTGGGGATCTCAGGTGAGAAATCGGCGGCGGCTTTTGGAATCACTATTTTTGCGACCAGTCTATTATCCATCATTTTTTATTTCTTACTCATTCAAAAGGCAAAAAACATAAGATTACAGGAGGATTTGAACTATGATTAATGTTAATGCTCGCGCTGTATTCAGCCCGGAAGGCTCATTCAAACTGACCAGCATAAAGCGCCGGGATTTGCAGCCGCACGATATCCTCATTGAGATCAAATACTCTGGTATTTGTCATTCTGACATCCATGCCGCCCGCGGTGAATGGGGGCCAACCCAATATCCTTTCGTACCAGGGCATGAGATCGCGGGCATTGTAGCCCGGATTGGTCCGGAAGTCACTAAATATGCTGTTGGCGACCGGGTAGGGGTAGGGTGTATGGTTGATTCGTGCCGGGAGTGCGACAGCTGCCGCAAGGGGGAGGAACAATACTGCCATAACGGACATACGGGTACCTATGGATCGGTCGATAAGTACGGTCAGTTTACCCAGGGCGGTTATTCCACACATATCGTGGTGACTGAAGACTTCGTAGTCCGGATTCCTGATGAAATTGGGCTTGACGTTGCAGCTCCGCTCTTGTGTGCAGGCATAACAACCTACTCGCCACTGCGTCATTGGGGGGCTGCACCTGGCAAAAAAGTAGCGATAGTCGGACTAGGCGGGCTCGGACATATGGCGGTAAAGCTTGCTCACGCAATGGGGGCAAAGGTTACTGTTCTATCTCAAACACTGAAGAAAAAAGAAGACGGTCTCCAGCTTGGTGCGGATGAATATTACGCTACGGGCGATCCGGAAACGTTCCGTAAGCTGGCCAATTCATTTGACCTGATCATCAACACAGTTAGCGCAGCAATTGATCTGAATGCCTACTTATCCTTGCTTGCAGTAGACGGTACCTTGGTAAATGTCGGTGCGCCGGCGGAACCTTTGCCTATTCAAGTATTCTCTCTTATCCCTCAGCGTAAATCGTTTGCCGGCTCGGCAATCGGCGGTATCCGCGAAACACAAGAAATGCTCGATTTCTGCGCTGAACATCATATTACTCCAGAGATTGAGATTATTTCTGCCAGCCGGATTGATGAGGCTTGGGCACGGGTGCTTGCTTCAGATGTACGCTACCGGTTTGTAATCGACATTAGCACGATGAATAACGAATAATTGATTCAATTTTGCCAAAAGAATGACATCCTGGTAGAGGCCTATTCGCCAATTGCACATGGCGCTATTCTGGATCATGCCGGGGGTTACAGAAATTGCGAAAACATATGGTGCATCTGTGGCTCAGCTTAGCGGCAAATCACCATAGGAATATTTGAGGCTGTCCGCTTCATTGCATATAATGAAGGTACCCCCTTCGGGGAGATCGTTAAGGGAGGCCGCGATGAATCAGACCGCATTCGATGAATCATTATTTGCAAGCTTGAAGCCGGGCTTAACCTCGTTCTGTTACCGAATGCTAGGCTCCATGGACGATGCTGACGATGCCGTTCAGGAGACGAGTATTCGGGTCTGGCAGAGCTGGAGCACATTCAGAAAGGATTCCTCGTTCAAAACTTGGGTCTATCGGATTGCCTCCAACCTGTGCTTGGACAAGCTTAGACAATCCAAACGCCGTGCGCTTCCCGTTGACCTGTTCGACCCGGCCATCGCCATCGTCGAGCCCCGCGACACGTTGCCGGACTCTGCCTGGATCTGGCCGTCTCCCGACTTTGGGGGCAATCCGGAGGATCGGCTCGTCCGCAAAGATACCCTTCAACTGTGCTTCATTGCTCTCCTGCAGACCTTGCCTCCGCGGCAGCGCGCAGTACTCATTTTGAAGGATGTATTTGAATGGTCCTCCAAGCAGATCGGGAATACGTTGGCGATGTCGCCGGCAGCGGTGAACAGCGCCTTGCAAAGAGCCCGCGAGACGATGGACCGGGCCCAGCTACGCTCGGATGAGCTCAGCAGCATGGACGTTCAACCGGAGCAGCAACTGCTATCCCGGTATGTGGAGGCCTTCGAGAAATTCGATATTGCTGCGCTCGTCGCGTTGTTCCACGAGGAAGGCTGCATGTCAATGCCGCCCTTCAAGATGTGGATCCGCGGCAAGGAAGATTTGTCCGCCTTCTATTCGCTTACTCGCTGGCATTGCGAAGGTTCGCGATTGGTGCCCATTACGGTGAATGGCGGTTATCCGGCGTTAGCCCAGTATATGCCGGCTAAAGAGGGCTCTGGCCTGGTACCCTGGGGCATCCATGTCATCGAAACCAAAGAAAATCAAATCCTGCACGTTCAAAACTTCATCCACACGCCATTATTTACGCGATTTGGGCTGCCTGAGCGAATTGACCAATGAATTTCGTTATTGGCTTACGTCTATATTATTGAGAATAACCAAACGACGAATATCATGAGAGAGGTGTCTATTAAAATGGAAAAGAGTCAACCGACGAAATTAACTGTGCAAACCGTGATACAAGCCCCTGTCGAGAAGGTATGGCGCTATTGGACCGAGCCGGATCACATCACGAAATGGAATCAAGCATCCGAGGACTGGCATGCGCCGAGAGCCGAAAACGATCTGCGGGTCGGCGGCAAGTTTCTAACACGGATGGAAGCGAAGGATGGCAGCATGGGCTTTGATTTTGGCGGCGTCTACGATGTCGTGAATCAGTATGAGGCGATCGGCTACGCCATGGAAGACGGGAGAAGAGTGGATATTGCCTTCGTCGATCAAGGGAATGAGACGAAGGTCGTTGAAACGTTCGACGCGGAAAGCTCCAATCCTGTCGAGTTACAGCAAGCAGGCTGGCAAGCGATCATGGACAATTTCAAAGCCTATACCGAACATAACTAATCATTGCGAAAAAGACGCCGGGGAAGATGCCGGCGTCTTTATTTTTGAACCCTAGTACGCTCCGTTAGCCTTAACTTTGTGCGGCATCCATGTTCATGTAGTTAATAGCCCATAGATGGCCGTCCAAGTCCACGAATCCCCAATGATACATGAACTCATGATCTTCAGGTTCAGCGTGCAATTTCCCGCCCAAGGAGAGCGCGTTATTCACGATTTCATCGACTTTTTCCCGGCTCTCGAAGGCCAATGCGATCGTCATCTGCGCATACTTGCTCGTATCGACTGCTCCCTTCTCCGTGAGCGTATTAAAGAATGCTTGATTGATCAGCATGACCTGCAGGTTGTCACCAATCACGATGGCTACCGAATTCTCATTATCGGGGAATTGCGGGTTGAGCTCGAATCCGAGTCCGAAGAAGAACGCTTTCGATTGTTCTACGTTTTTTACAGGCAGGTTGAAGCTCGTGAATACGGATGTTAATGCCATTTTCAAAACACCTCTTCGTCAAATTAGTTTGAGTTCATTTATGCCTTCGTTTATATAGACGACAGCCGACCCGGGGATTCATCGGTTTCATGGATTCGGAAGACTGAATTTTGTAAAATAACTTGGTATTGCATCTTTGTGCCTGAAGAAAGATTGGAGTATCACCGTACTTTGAAGCATGATTTGGAAATTTATAAGGTATGGGTTGACTTCTTAGCCCCTTATGGGAGTATAAACACCCGGTCACGAAACCAAGATTCATTTATGTTGTTATAGGGATGGGTCTCATTACGTACATATTTTTTCCTCTTGCTTTAGATAATAAGCAATGATCAGACAATATTCAAACTACGAAAGGAAAATGAATAAATGTTACTTGCCAGCTCCGTTACTCCCAAGCACTACACGCATTGTATTGAGGCCTGCCTGAAATGTGCGCAGGCTTGCGAAGAATGTTTTGCAGCATGCCTAAGAGAGACTGATGTTCAAGCCAGAACCTCAATGATCAAGATGCTGAACGATTGCGCAGAAGTCTGCTTGCAGGCAGCTCAATTTATGAGCAGAGATAGTATGTTTGCGAAAGCAAGTTGCGAGCTGTGTGCTCTGGTTTGCGAAGCATGTGCCAAAGACTGTGAAGCGTTTAAAGATGCCCATTGTCAAGAATGCGCAAAATTCTGCCGCGAATGTGCAGAAGTTTGCCGGCAGATGGCAAGTGCATAACGGGTAAAATGAACCATCAAGCAGGAGTATCTCTAATTCAAGGGATGCCCCTGCTTTTTTAGGTTACGTGTCTTGAAGTGCATCGGATTTTTAAGCAGCTGGAGGGTATTTTCTCCCTTATGAGCAAAATCACACACAAAGCTCAAATATAGAACACCACTAATGTCTACGCGGTATCGTATACCGATTACGGGAGGAGATCCGGTTACCAATCATAAATGGGTTATTCAGCAAGAATTAAAAGATGCGGGAGACCAGCTTTATGTGTCTGGCACCGAAGTGGTGCTTAACGCGGATCATATGGCCGGTATGAAGGGGGCTACCGCAACCGTAGATACAGGTGAGCAAACAACCGTATACATGGTTGACTATACACCGACAACAGGCGGAGAACCCGTAAGAAATCATAAATGGGTGACAGGGGATGAGTTAAAAGCGAAGTAAACGAAGATGAAAGAAAGCAGCCCTTGACGGCTGTTTTCTTTTTTCTATAAATAGAGGCATCTTGCAATAATTTACGTAAATCCTACCTATAGTAGTTTGGAAAAGAATCAACAGAGATTATACAAACCATTACATACACAATACACTGGCATCACTCCAAACTTTCCGATCCCGGCTATCGATAATCTCCAGTTACTCTGTGTGGAAAAGGAAGGGCTTTTACTCCCCATCCCTGACGAAGATACAGCCCTCATCTTTAAACAAGGTGTGGGCTGTTTAATGTTTACTTTTTTTCACAGCTTGTATTCCAGGCTTCAAGTACTTAGTGCTTAAGCACGATATTCGAAATGCCTAAATAACTGTAAAATTGAAGGGATTATCCGGCGAAGTACCCATTACATATTCCTTAACGTATACATATGAGAGAGTAAGGATCTTATGAAATGCCGGAAAGATTTCAATGAACTGGGGGTTCCTAATGTCAAAAAATAATTACCGCAGGATCGGCGCAGGCGCTGCCAGCCTTACTTTGGCCGCTGCGCTGCTGCTCCCGGCTGGAGCTGCGTCATCAGCGCCATTCTTGCCTCCGCTTCCTGGTGGATTTGCGGAAGCTCCGGGCGTAACTCCGAAATGGGGAGGTGATGCTGGAGATCTCGGAGCGGCCTTCAAGGCGATGATCGCTGAAATGCCTGCACCCAAAAATCATGTTCCGCACACCGACTCTTTATCTCCGATCAAGGTTATCGTCGAGCTGAGAAGCGAACCTGCAAGGGTTGTGGAGCAAAGTACGGGGAAGTCCTTCTCACCGTCGCTCCAACGAAACAAGCTCCGCGCCGAGCATGCCGCTTTTAAACAGGCGGCCACCCTCCTGGGTGCTGCGGCAGGCAACGAATTTACCGAGGTGTTTAACGGGTATGCGCTGACGCTGCCGGGGAATCAGGTGGACAAGCTGGTTGATCTGCCCGGCGTCAAGGCGGTGTATCCGGACGAGGCCGTACAGGCAGCGCCGATAAGTGCGGAACCGCTGGCCGGTCCCCGCCCTGTTATTGCAAGCGGAGACTTGATCGGTGCGGACATCCTGATTGATGAGGGAATTACAGGGGAGGGAGTAAGGGTAGCTGTTCTCGACACGGGGATCGACTATAACCATCCGCTTTTAAAGGACCGTTATGCCGGGGGATATGATCTGGTCGATGAGGATGATGACCCATATGAAACGGACAACCCGGATCAAATCCCTCCGTATGCCGACGGCACTCCTTATGAAACCGCGCACGGTACACACGTGGCGGGCATTGTAGCCGGTGTGGCTCCCGGTGCGGAGATTTATGCGTACCGCGTACTCGGCCCCTACGGCAACGGATCTACGGAGCAGACGCTGGCGGGAATCGAAAGGGCGGCTGCAGACGGCGCCGATGTCATTAACATGTCGCTCGGATCGGGCTTTAACCAGTCGTACGCCCCAGACGCCATCGCAGCTGACAATGCGGTGAAGGCAGGCATTACCGTCGTCATCGCGGCCGGGAATACCGGAGAAGACGGCTCTTATACGCTTACTACTCCCGGCGGTGCACATCGCGCAATCACAGTAGGAGCCTCGACCAAACCCGTCGTGACTCCTGTCATTCATATAGGAGACGCTGAACCCGTTTACGGGCTGCGGGCCTCTTTGTCTCCTGAGCTTACGGAAGAAGAATCAGACGTGCGGGTAGTCTATGCAGGAGCAGGATCCGCAGCGGATTTTGACAAAGTAAATGTTCAGGGAGACTTCGTGCTGGTGGACCGCGGGGGCGGACTGGATTTTTCGACCAAGTCTTTGAACGCCAAAAAAGCCGGCGCAGCTGCACTGCTTATCGCCAACAACGAGACCGAACCTGTGCGCCCTTCCTTAAGCCGGGCCGGGGATTATGTTCCGACCTACGGAATTACATTGGCCGAAGGGAAGGAATTGAAGCAGGAGCTTGTGAACGGTGAAGGTACGCTGAGCTACGAGTTGATTGAAGAACCGGAGCGACTGGCAGACTTCAGCTCGAAGGGACCGGGCCTGCCCGACTTCATCATTAAACCCGAGATTATTGCGCCAGGCGTTGACATTTTATCTTCCGTCCCTCTGTGGGCTGGTATGGACGGTACCTACGATACGGCCTATGCTGAAGAGGAAGGGACAAGCATGGCTGCGCCTCACATAGCTGGTGCCGCCGCGCTGCTGCTGCAGGCAGGAGAGGACATGCTCCAGGAAGCACTGGATCCGGACCAGATCAAATCCATGCTCATGAACAGTGCAGAGCCGTTGACCGACCGCAAAGGGTATGAGTATGGGTACTTCGAACAAGGCGCAGGTCTTCCGCATCTGGATCGTGTAATACAAAGTCCGGTTATAGCCAAGGTGTTCGAACAGCTGGATCTTGGAATTTCCGGCTTGGAGCCGGATCCTTATTATACAGGGTCCTTGTCGTACGGAATCCAGAACCGGAACAGCACGGTGACCAAAACCGTCTACCTGGATAATTTGTCTGGAGCTCCGCTTGATTACCAGACGGAAATTGAATGGTACACTAAACATGCAGGACTTAACGCGTATGCAAGTGCCGAAACACTTGACGTTCCGGCTGAAGGTGCCTTTTTTGAAGTTACCTTGTCGATTGGCGATGACGCCAGGGACGGGTTCTATGAGGGAGCGGTCAAGCTGACAGGAACGGAGGGTCAAACGCTGTTTCTTCCTTTGGCCGCAATATTAGGGGATAAACTGAAAACTGATGCCATTGATTCAGCGAATGTTTATGATCTGGTCTTTTCGCCGAACGGCGACGGCTTGTCGGACATGAACAGACTGTATTTCTCTGTGAATGAAAGGGTAACGGATCTGAATTTTGAGGTCTCGCGCTTTGACTTCAACACGGGAGAAGGAGTGGTTGTCGGGGACATATATGCGCATGGTGGCGATTATGCTAAAGGCCGGTATGAAGCCGACTGGGACGGCTGGGTCTATGACAGCGGGACCGGACTGCTTGAACCGCTTGAGGACGGTTTCTACATCGTTACACCGGTATACGGGGAAGACCTGATCCGGCTCGGCGAGCAACGGTTCAGCTTTGCCGTTGACACCGGTGCGCCCCTTCTTACTTCCGTTATGCTGGATGAAGTGGAGCCCCGTGACGGAGAGCGGCAGGCGGTGCTGTATGGAGATATTGTGGACGACCTGATGCTTGAGCTGATTTACGGAACCGACGGGTATGAGATGGAGGATCTGATTGGGATCAGCGCCGTATTCGAAGCGGAGGACGGGGCTACACATCAGGCGGACGGCATCCTATATCCGGACGGTTATTTTGAAATCGGGATCCCGCTCCGCGAAGGGATGAACGATTTCTATATTTACGCCTACGATATCGCCGGGAATGGCGCGGCAGACGAAGACTATGCCCAGCTCCTGAAGTACAACACCGGTGCCGGTGCCATTACGGTAACGCCAGCTCTGAGCGCAGCAAGCGTGATGACCGGACAGCCGGTAACCGTGGAAGTCCGGTTCACAGCGGCCGAATCCGTCTACGGCGCGATGATGAGTCTCGCTTATGACGGCAGACTGCAGACTCCTGTCATACAGCCGAGCGTCCAGTTGGCTACTTATCAGGAGGAGCGTGACCCGGGGGTACCGCTAGCGGAATACACTGATTCGTTCGGCATTTCAGACGGACGACAGGTGGTGCGGTACGGTGTGCAGCTGACGAACAGCGTCTATTCCGGTGAAGGCAGCGTTGCTTCCTTTACCTTTGTTCCTGCCGAGGCGGGAAGCTATACGTTTGAGCTGGGAGACCTGTTGTTCTGGAACGAGGGGCGGACCTTTACCGCTGCAGCCGGACTTGCAAGAGCCCAGTTAACGGTAACGGATCCTGCTAAGCCGGAACCACAGCAACCCGAACAGCCAGGCAGTCAGCCTAATCCAGCGCCTGTAACGGCAGCACCTGTGACGGGGAATACTTCCACAGTGCTTTCAGGAATACTTACGGCGAATGCAACCGGTGCTTCCACTCTTCCGTCAGCCGTTCTTGCCGTATCTGACACGGCGCTGAACCAGGCAGTGCTGCAGGCACAGTCGGAATATGCGGTGCTTTCGTTAAGCGATGTGCTCTTCGCAAATTATTCGTTCGTCCGGTTGTCGCTGACCTCTGCACAGGCGGATAAGCTGAAATCTTCTGGTATGGGCCTTATGCTGGAAGGCCGTGAATTCGCTTTATCTATCCCGGCAGATGCCTTGGCAGACTTTACCGGGACGCAGGGGCTGAGTGTAGAGCTCTCGCTGAATCACAATCATGGCTTCCTGACGACAAAAAGCACGGCCGCTGTATCGAGCGCTCCCGTAGTCAGCGTGAAGAACGGGTGGACATCCGGTACACCTGTCATTCTCCGCCTTCCGTTAAACGCCAATACCGGTGATGACCGTAAAATCGGTGCCTATAAGAAAGCAGCGGACGGTTCATGGACCTACCTGCAGTCCGGCAAGCTGGTTAAAGACGGCAACCTGGAGCTTGAAGTGAAGAGTGACGGAACGTATACCGCTGCAGCCGGGACCGGAACGTTCAGCGATCTGGCGGGGCACTGGGCCAAGGACGGCATCGAAGTGCTGGCCGCTCATCAGCTGGTGGCGGGAAAAGGCGCAGCAGGCATGTTCAGTCCGAATGACAAGGTTAACCGTGCGGAGCTGCTGACTCTGCTGGACCGGCTGCAGGGCAAAGGGGATACTTGGCTGACGCATGTTCGCGAACAGGATGCCCGCCGCCCGCTTACCCGCCAGGAGACGGCGGCGCTGGCAGCTACTGCACTGAAGAATGGAGATGACGGGTCTAATGTCAACTTGCCTTTTGCTGACAGCCATTCGATTGCCCCGGATAACAGAGCTGCAGTAGCTTATATGTTCGAACAAGGATATATGAGAGGGGAAGGCTTGCTCTTTAACCCGGCCGGCACCTTGACCCGGGCACAAGCTGCTGTCATACTCAGCCGGATTTTACAGGATTTGCGCACCCCATAAGTCTTAGTAAGCAGGAGATAAACTGTTTGACCATTATGATGCTGAATAGTGGAACTTGAAAGGCTGCCTCCGGGTAGCCTTTTTTTCTGTCTAAACAGAAGTTGTGATTAAATGAAACGGATCTTAATCAGTGTACATATTTAGTACATTAGTATACTCTCTTGATGTTGACGTAAGTGCTAGACAGTTCTAAATATAAAAGAGTATTAACAAACCCGTCAGGCTTATGCTTGCAAAATCACGGGATTAGAATATCCGCTTTTATGTGGAATAAAATGGTTGATTTTACCTTATCATGCAATGTACAATTTGTAATGAGACTGATGATCATTATGACAATCTTTAATTTAACTAATAAAAACCGATCGTCAACTTTCAGCGCAGTTTCTACGGCATCATCTTACCTATTTGACTGGCCACCAAGGAACACTGGACTGCTAAAGGTCATTTTTGCTTTCGTACCTGCTTTCTTGCACTGCTTAGACATAAAAGCGCAGTTGATCGTTCAGTGCATTGCTGAGATTAAGCAGATAGAACATGGATAGGGACAATTAACGAGCTAAATTACATAAATCTAAATATATACTTGTGAGGTTTGCCTATGGTAAAGAGAATAAAACTTCGGTCGCTGTTTATAGGAGGGTGTATTACCCTCTTTTTTCTTGTTTTAGTTGGCAGGGTATTCTGGATTCAGGTGCTGGAAAGGGAGTTTTGGCAATCCATGGCCTTAGAGCAAAGGGCCCATACTTCGGTGATTAAAGCGGTGCGTGGCACGATCGAGGACCGCAACGGTAAGGTGCTCGCAAGTGATATACCAGCCTATACAGTAGTGGTTAATCCAAAAGCGATTGCCGCGCTCGGCATAGGGGAAGAAGTTATCACCGGCCTGCATGAGCTGCTCGGCAAACCTGAGGATGAGCTTAAGGGAATCGTGGAAGCCAAAGATAAAAACGGAAAGTACCTGAAGAACCGGGAGATCCGCAATGAAGGCTGGAAGATAGACCAGGAAATGCGCGACAATGTCAATGAGTTCATAAAGAAACTGAAGGATGAACATGACACTCTGGAGACGGGCATCGGCCTGATCAGGGAGCAGAAGCGCTATTATCCTCAACAAACTCTGGCTGCACATATTTTGGGTTATACGGACCGCGACGGCAATGCGGTATTGGGGCTCGAAAAATATTTTGACAATCAGCTTAACGGTGCAAATGGAGAGCTAATCTACCAGAGTGACGGCAAAGGCATCAAGCTGCCTGACTCAAAGGATACATATAAGCCGGTTGTTAATGGAAGTGATTTCAAGCTTACAATTGATAGCACAATCCAGTATTATATCGAACAGGCAATGAAAAAGGCATATGAAGAATACAAACCTAAGAATATTACGGTAATTGCTGCGGACCCAAGCACCATGGAAATATTGGGTTTGGCAAATATGCCGACCTTTAACCCGAATGAGTTCTGGAACTATGCCTCCGATCCTGGAGTATTCTTCAACCATGCGATCAAAACGAAATTTGAGCCAGGCTCCACGTTCAAAATAGTAACGCTTGCAGGAGCGGTGCAGGAGAAACTATTCGATCCAGACGCAACCTTTATGTCTGGTTCTATCCGCATTAAGGGGTACGGCAAGCTGTTGTATGATCAAAAGAGAAGCGGGTATGGCGAGATTTCCTATCTTGAAGGCGTGAAGCGTTCAAGTAACGTGGCCTTTATCAAACTCGGTTATGAGATGCTCGGTACGGAAAGGCTATTACAATACGTGAATGCCTTCGGATTTAACGACCCTACCGGTATTGACCTGCCGGGCGAAATCAGCGGACTAGTTAATCCGACACCAAACAATGCTTCAGAGAACGCGACAATCGCATTCGGACACGGTAAAGTACAGGTGACTCCTATTCAGCAGCTAACCGCTATGGCGGTCATCGCTAATGGCGGTAAGTTGATGGTACCACATGTCGTTAAGGAAATTACCGACCCGAATACTGGAAAGATAACCATGACCCAGCCAGAAGTGGTACGTCAGGTCATTTCTGAAGAGAGTGCTCGGGAAACTGGAAGTTATCTGGAGCAGGTAGTTGCGGATCAGGTCGTTGGTACTGGACGTCATGCTTATATTGAAGGATACAGGGTAGCGGGCAAAACCGGTACGGCGATTAAACCTGATGGTAAGGGCGGATATGACCGCGACAAAGTACACGCGTCCTTTCTAGGATACGCACCCGCTAATAATCCGAAGATTGTGGTCTATGTCGGCATTGACGAACCCGCTGATGCTGCTGGCGGTGGTGCGGCAGCGGGACCGGTATTTAAAGATATCGTATCCAAGGTATTGCCGTATATGGGTGTACCTAAAGTTACAACGAGCGATGGAGGCAGTCCTTCCATATCTCTCAAGCATACACCCGCTACTCAGCGCTCCGCACCCGATCTAACCCAAAAATCGGTACAGGCGGCCAGAAACTTGCTCATTGATCAGGGCATTGATTTTAAAACGGTCGGAGGCGGAAACAACGTGGTCAGCCAGTATCCGGAGGCGGGCACCCTACTTGCTTCGGGACAACGGATCTATTTGTTAAGTCAACAGATTGACAAGGCATCTATACCTGACCTACGGGGACAGTCACTACGTGATGCTCTGGAGGTGCTCAATCTGCTGAAGGTCAAGATTTCCGTCGAAGGCGAAGGCTATATCATCGAGCAGACGGAATCAACCCAGAATGGAAAAAGGCTAGTACATCTGAAGCTTAAAGCGCGCAATGCATACGGCGAAGATATTTCGGTATCTACGGCGAAAGAGGAAGCTGTGGGTACCGGGGATAATGGAGGTTAGCCGGCTGCTAAGCTAATTAACGAAGTGAGCAAATGTCTAAGAATTATACTCTAAGCATCTTCAATTGAATAGACCTCAAAGGTAGTATGTGACGTATAGAGCAATAGGTAGCCTGCTCAAATTATTTTGCTAACATGGCTGCATATACAAATTCCTGAACATTGAGAGCAGGAATTTGTAATAGCTGCACGTTCCAAAAGTGTATTCCTGATAACCGCGCTGGCGCGGTTTTTTTGATTGCTCGTGTTGCAAAAATTGTGTTAGTCTTTTGAAGTTCATCTTATGATGAGTGACATTTTAATACAACGAACAGCAAATGATAATCTTGGAATTCAGTTATTATTCAATAACTGATCCTATAGATAATAAATTGGGTATTCTCTGTATGAATCCTGAAACTATATTATTCAATAAATTAGCTTTTCTTTTATGAATCTGTATTTCGTTAACTTTAACAATTGCAGCTTCAAGTGAATGGTGAGCGAAAGCTAGACTTTCATAGTATTTGTTAAGGATATACTCTGCTACGTCAAGACAATCATACTTATTTGTAGCCATGTTTACTGGATCGTATGTTAAGCTTCTAAGAACATACTCACTATACGGAGAGTTTATTGATTTTTCACTCTCCATCAGAGTAACTGGTTGTTGTTATGTTCATTGTAGAATCTGGTACAGACAGTTTTTAATGCTTTCCTCTAATGCTCGCAATTCAATGGATTTGAATCTCCTCTTTTTCCCGGATGATTTTAGCTCAGTTGGTTTGTGGGAGTTGTTGCTTATAGAGAATCTTAGAACTATATAGATTGAACTTGAAAATACACATTTATGGAAAGTGGCGGAAGGGAATTTTGGAACTGTAGGAGCGTAGCGTCCGCCTTTGTCTGCAGATTTCCACTGTGAACAGCGGTATAGAATCAAGAAATCTGCAGACAACAGCGGCCGAAAGTCCAAATATTCTCTGTAGTCACGGCCAATCCCAAAACAGAAAAATCACA
>CAKMKL010000017.1 GCA_927443375.1 uncultured Paenibacillus sp.
CGATCCGCGGTGCATTCTCTGCGATATTCCCGATGCCTTCCAGGATATCAATTGGAGCTTTAAGGGCACGCACAACACCTTTTCCTACTCCTTTTGGTGAGAGTATCGGGTCTCTGGTCATTGAAGAAATGCTTTTATTAAGCGCTCGATCCCCTTTCAACGCTGCAGTATAACCTCCGCCAGCTCTCCGGTACTCCTGTGCCCAGTTTCGCAGTCCTGGGATATTCAAAGAATCGCCAATTCCACTAAAGATGGAATAAACCGTGTAAGCAATCTGCTTCGGCGGATTCTTGGATTGGATGGCTGACTGTGCAAGGTCCATCGTAGCGCCCTTGATAGCAAATGCCGGGGCCAGTAGACCTGTCGCGCCGCGCTTTGTAGCATTGGAGAATGCAGACATGGTGTCAATCAAGATGTTGGATGCCTGCGGACCCATGCCAATCAGGGTTTTCACAATCTCCGGATCCTCAACCTTGATGTAAACAGGCTCCCCGTTAACCATAGCCCGAACAACATTGTCCCCGTCCACTTTAGCTGTGCTGAATAGGTCCTTGAAATCCGCATCCAGCGCTTCAAGAAAGTCATCTTGACCACCACTCGTAAGCACATCCTGCAAGTCAACCTTACTTTTGGGCTGCTGAATGATTTCTGCAACACCTCTGAATGCCTCAGGGTCACGCTTAATGGCATCTACCATGGATTGCATGGTCCGGTTACGCAATGCTGCATTAGTCCAGGCACCGACAGATTCAATAGTTGATTTCCGCGGATCTACAATATTCCGGACGGAACCGGTAGGGCTGACCTCCCGGATAGGCGCTTTCTGGCCGCTAAAAGAAGACTTGGTGCTCTTCTGAATAAAGCTTTTTCCCGGCTTCTCTGAGCGCAAGAACTGCCGGCGCATTGGAGAGTAGTTCGGATTCTTCTGCCGTAGTGCGTTGTACAGTTCATTGGAGATAAGGCCTTCTTTGACTCCGATTTCCCGTAGCACATTATCATTGAATTTATCCCATTCCTGGGCGATCTCTTCGAATCCAGGATAGCGCTGGTTCAACATATCAATACGCTGCTGCACTTTATCCGGGGTCATGTTAAGGTTCTCCGCATACACACGTTCACCGCGAGACATACGGGTTTTGGCATGCCGCAGAGTAAGATAATCAATGAAGTTCTTATCCTGCCCACGAGCCACCTTTTTGAAGATGTCATTAAGGCTGCTCCCGATGACTTCCCCTTCAAGATTTACAAATTTGTCACGAACAACGGTATTTGCAAGGTTATTCGCCCGAGTAGCGTCCATAGCAGACTCGTACGTGTCTCTGCTGATCCGTTTTAGTGGGTCCAGGTTATCAACGAGGTTCTGGTATGTCGCCCGGGCCTGAGCAGATGCAGACTGTTTGATTCCCTGTCTATCGTTCTTAATGCCGCGGCTAACGATCTGATCTGCAGTATCTACCGGACCGGTACCGACTCTTGATGTGCTGCCGCCTGCCGATATTCCTAGTCCCTGGTCGCCAAACAGATCTGTAAACATATCCTGCTGCTGTGGCTGAGCATTAACCTCTGGTGCAGCAGCAGCAAGTGGAGGGTGTGTACGGACCTCGGGTTCAATACGGCTTATAGAAGACACTTCTGGTGATAACTTTGTTTGATCAAACTGTCCACTCATGATGTAGTCGATGTCGTCTTGTGTAAGAAATTCTTTATTCATCATTTCCTGTTCCCGGCTGATCGGCTGGGCTGCACGCTGCGGTGTACCTATTGGTGTCTCAGGCGGTGCGGAAAACTCTGCTCTTGGTGTGCCTCCAGCGCGTCCAGCAACGGTCTGCGGTGCTGCTGCCGGGCTTACCACTTGTACAGGGTTTCGGTCTGCAGCACTCCGAACAGGATTGCCTATGCCGTAAACCTCGCGTTGATTTTGCAGATTACGGGCCTCACCAACCATGCCCCTTTGAGGTGTGGTAGTGGATCTGGACGGATACGCTAAGTTAATCAGATCGTCCAGTCCCGGGTCATTGCGGTCAGCCATTTGACTCCAAAGGTTTTCAAGCTCAATATCCTCACGGCCAGGCGTAAACTCACGTTTTTGAGCTTCGCTAATAAGGCTTTCAAACTTCTGCCGATAAGTGTTAACCGGGCCGGTTCTTCTGCGTGCAATCGTAGGGCCTACTGTGTTACCCTGTGGCAGCGCTAACGGTTCCGGTGTGAAGTCAGATGGGTTGATGATCGGATCTGCGCTAGATGCAAGGTTAGAACGTGCCTCAGCAGCAGACTGCCGTATAGTTCCCCGACCTTCAGGGAGCGCTAGCACCTCTGTAATTGTCTCTTCAGGTAAGTTATTACGTCTAAATACCTTGCTAAGTGCTGAGCCCAGCCCGGTTAATGCGAGGTCACCTGCTCCGCCTATACCGGCTGCTAAAGCAATGTCCTTGGCACGACCTGATAAAGATTCTTTTTCACCGTTCGCCATTTCCCCAGCCTCAACACCGGACTGGAACAATGCACCGCCAGCTGCACCTCTTGTCAGAGCCTGTACAGCCTTTGGAGCGTTCTTTATCAGAGGGTTAACCAATGCACTGCCGGCGCGGTAAGTGAGTTCCCCGGGAAGCAAGGAGCCTATCACATCCGCCACAACGCCGCCTTTAACATTTTCTGCTCGCTCTTTGTTTTCCTTCAGTTGGTCACTGTATGATTTTGGACCAATTTTGATAAATAGATCATTGATCAAGTCAGATCCACCAAAGGTAGTAGCGCTCATCGCCCGATCAGTGAAGGCATTAAAGCCATCAATTGCCTTAGCGAACTTACTTTTCTCTTCTTTTTTGGCCGTTTGGCTTAAATCAACACCTGTAGCCTGCTTATATTGCTGCACTGCCATCGGTTCATTCCGGACTGCTCTTGCTGCCTCCGATTGCCGGGGATCACCGATAAGTATACCGGTCCGTTTCAGAAGTTCAGGCATAGGAGTACCAGGAGTTCCTGCACTATTTGCTGCTAATTCGGCTTGGCGCTGTCTAAATTTATCAGCCCTACTGGTGAGTGACTCAGTTTGAACAGGAGTTGAGGACTTTAAAGTACCGGAAAGAGCAGAACTGCGGATTTCCGCAGCTCTTTTTCTCTGTTGCTCTATGAATTTTTCGTGTCGGGTTGCCATTTACTCACTTCCTTTAGGTTAACAATTTAAGTGCATCCTGAAGCTCGGTTTTAAAGCGTTTGACAACACTATTACGAACAGATTCAGATGAGTTTTTGAAGTATTTCTTCCCGTTATCCTTTGATCTCTCCGCATAAACCCTGATGATAATCTCTCTGTCGCTCATACCTGGTGTGATCCCTGCATTCTTGAAAACATTAGTAGCACCACCCGATCCATGCTGCACCGCGGTTGACCACAATACATCCTGTACGGCTGCTGATTTATTGGCTATATCCAGCCCGGTAGCTTTTTCCACCTTGCTAACAGCCGGTACATAGTGGCTGTTTTGAATGTAATTATGCTGCAGACGTGCAAAGTGTTCAGGTTCCTTGCTTGCGATTGCTTTCCACGCCGCGTCAAAAGTGGTTCCACCAACTGTTTTCCCCGCAAATGCCTTGTAGGTGTAAGGGTCCGCCTCTTTGAGATAGTTGAGGAAACTGTTCATATTGCTCTTGATGATCTGATATGACCCGTAAGACTTGCCGCCGATGTCCCCTGGATTATTCGCAATAGTGCCGGGGTTGCCGTTTGATTCATATTTCCGTGACAGCGCCCCAAGGGATGAGCCTGTCGCAGCCCCCCGGCTACTTACTCCCCCAAATATTTTTTATCAAGCGCTGATATTTCCGCAGATGTCAGACCTAGCAAGGACATGACTTGAGTATCTTGGCCATCCGGAAGGCCTACTGAGAGCACCCGTTGGTATATTGCATCTTTATCTTCCCCGGTTAGCGCAACAGGTTTACCGAGAGAATCAGTCTTGGTAAATTCTGTTTTCAAAATATCGTAAACCTGGTTAGCGCTCATGCCACTATATTTTGCTGCCTCCGCTGGTGCATTAAGGCTATTTTCGTAATCGAGCCACGCCCGGGAATTGTCGTCCTGAGACAGCGCAAGTTGGGCTTGACGGTATGCTTCATCATTCGAAGAATTAAGCTGCTGCAGACCATAGCTAAGGCCATATTGACGCACATCCTCATCGAATTTAGCCTGCCATTGTTTATCAGCGATGGCATCCCGAGCTTTAGAGTAAGCCAGTTGCTCCATCTGGTAGTTCTGGTTGAACTGTGTGTTCTGCTGGTCAGCTGTAAGTGGAGTGTTTGGATTGCCAGCTTGCCGGTATAGCCCTGTCCAGTCAGTCTGTGGGTTTACCACACGCCCAGTAAGACGGCTAACAATGTCAGCAGCATTCATATTGTCGTTTCTCTCATTACGTGCGTTAGTGATAGCATTCTGATTCTGATCAGCCAGATACTGCAGCGCTGTGTTTGAATTATTGAACTGGTTCTGTGACCGTGTATCGTTTACTCCCTGTTGGTTCATCAGTGCCTCAAGGATGTTGTACTGATTGGACCGGTCACTCTGCGCCCGGGTGTCATAAACGCCTTGCTGTCCGGACAATGCACTGACCAAGGAAGATAGGTTAGCGAGTCCTTGCTGCTGCTGAGCTTGGTTAGCTGCGATCAGCTGCGGCACCACCTGGAGTTGCATATATTCGTTAGCTTGGTTCTGTATGCCCTGTGCACGGTCTGCAAGGTTTGTGGACCGGCCGAATCCAGATGCACCCATGGACTCCTGCGCGGCCCGTGTGCTTTGCTGTGCGCCTCTCTGCGTTGCCGCCTGTTGTGCGGCATACTCGGCAGACGAATAAGGGTCATACGGCGTAGGGTTGTTAATGCGCTGTGTCAGCTGAGCCAGCACGTCAGCAACTTGACTGTCATAAGGATTCGCCACAACCGGTTGATTGATCTGTGCAAGTTGCTGAGTGATCTGCGCATCGTACGGGTTGACCGTAGCTTGTGGGGTCAAGACTTGCTGCGTCAGCCTGTTTTGGGTGTTCAATTGGTTAATTTGTCCCTGCGCTGAGTTGAGCATAGCCTGGTTAACGTATGCCGTACCGTTTGTATTGGCACCAGGACGGAAGATGTTGGTACCATCCACCGTTACATAACCATTGCTGTAGCCAATCCGGTTATTGTCTACGCCCATATTATTGAGCGCTTGCCGTGCCTGGATGCCGTAGGCGCTGTTTGGCGATACTGCTGCCGGGGCTGCAACCTGTGCGGCCGGATTCGTTGCCGCCACAGCCTGTGTGGTGCTTGTTGGCGCTGTGGATACTGTTGGTTTATTAGAGAGTACTGCCATGCGTGGGCCTCCTTTCAAATGAAAAAGGACCCCATTAGGAGTCCTTGCCGATCAAATATTTACTTTATTTTAGCATGGTGGTGCAATACCTTTTGATTATTTCTGTATCACCTTGCTGCATAAAAATGGATGTGCTAAGATACAATTAAAGAAGGAGCCGTGCTAGTAACACGACTCCCTGGTGTACAATCCGCATTAAGAGCGGTAGGCTTTGCAAGGGTGATCAAGAATAGACCGATCCTTACCGGGGGCGGTCTATTTCTTTTTGTTAAAAGATAAAACGAGTATCATCAACGTTGCAAACTGGATCATTAACGTCAATGCATCCTTTATCTCCACAGGCATCACCTCCCTTCCGGGAGATTAGCCGACCGCCCTTATGCCATTGTACTGGATTATTATAGCAGACTGTACCTTTATGAGGTATGGTCTTTTTGTGATACAAAAAAGGAGGCGGTAACTTACCGTCCCCTTGTGAATTAATTATGTTTGATATACGACTCCTGCTCAATCGACCGCAGCGACAGCACCTCAAGGATGCGCTCATGCCGTTCTTGACGCTCTACCAGATCATTGATCTGCTCCGCGCTCTTGGCCACCTGTTCAAATGTTGCATCAAGCTTCGTCTCGATCCGGTCAACCTTCGTCTCGATACTATCCAGCTTGTCCAGGATCTGCTTCAGTACCTCTTCCACCGTATCAACTCCTTTGTGACAGTATAGCAATTCTAGGTGAAATCGTAAACTAACCATCAGAACCCAACTTTGGGCTTTGACTACTGCTGCAGCTCCGCGAGTTTAGCCTGAGCATCAGCTAAAACCTCTCTTGCAGCCTTCAAACGTATCTGAATGTACTCAATGGACTCTTTTGCAGCCTTGATTTCCCCATCTGTTTTAGCATTGGCAAGGTCTTCTTCACTTTTCTTAAGCAGCGCCTCGAATTTGGAAATATCTTCGTTGCTGGTTTTAATAGATCCGGTGTATCGATCAATTTGTCTTTGTGTTTTTGCATCCTGAACAGCATTATTAGTCTCTGTTTGAATAGTCTGATCCACTGTAGCAACCTCCTTATCAGAGATAATTATTTTTTTACCATCTACCACAAGATTTGCACCTGTCGCCTCTGAAACTGCTCTCACTGGAGCATATGCAGTGCCGTTTATAACTACTGCATCAGAAACTTTTGCGCCATCCTTTTCAACTGTGAACAACCCTTGAACTTTTTGCCCTATTAAGCTTGTACTATCCGCAAATACAGATGCTCCAGAAAATAAAAGTAAGCCGACAATAACGCCAGAAACGAATTTTTTCAAAATTACCGCCCCTTTGTAGAATGATATCCCTATTATCGGCTATACTTGTCATTTTTTGCAATCACGAAGTAGTGAAAGTACCTCCGCCTGATGTTGCATTGTCTGGGTTTCCATGATTGTGGTTAGGAATAGTGACGGAATGTGTATGAATAATATCCGCTTTGTTACTTATTTGATCTCTTATTTCATCCAGTATATCTCCAAGAGAAAGCTCATCATCCCTACTATAAATTTGGTACAGATTTTGGACTTGTACTTGAGGCGCAGTCAACCTCAATACATCCGGGGCCCATATTTCCAAATCACCAAGCGCGGAATTTATTGAACCTATTACTATGTCATTTGAAGTAAATCGTATTGCTGGAGCACCTGCAATGCTTGGTTGAATCTTAACAAAGTTACTGGCATCCTTATACGCTGCAAATAAGTCGTCTGTATCGCTCATTTCAGATCTCGGATATTCACCGTTCCTGGTAGCGATATATGAACCGAAGATTTGAATAGACTGGATCAATCCGGCAGTGATCGTCCCCAGGTCCGCGCTGATAGCCGAAAGTTCATCCACAGTAATCTTTTCAGCAGTAACCGCACCAGCCTCAAGCTTCTCTGTAGTGATAGCACCAGCCTGAAGGTTTTCAGTCTGAACAGAGTCTGCTGCAAGCTTTCCGGCAGTGATGCTCTCAGCAATAATCACCTTTGCATCTAATCGGCTGATGTTGAGCGTATCCAAGGTGGAAAGTAGATAAGAGAGATACCGCTGCATACCGATATAGCAATCTCTCATTTCTTCTAGTGATGCGTTATCGCTGATATTAGGTATTTGTGGCGTTGGCATAAATCCTCCTTAATGCTGCACCCGGCAGACTTTAAAGTAACGCTGCAGATCGTATATGGACACTGAACCGGTGCCGGAGACGCGATAACGCATCCAGTGGGTTAAAGGTATGGTGTCCAGTGGAATGATAAGGTTTTTGTTGAGTGATGCTGTCGCAGTGCTGAGTGGATTATAACTGATAGGTGTAAATGATTCCCCGCGGTCCGCCATGGACACGCTGATGTTTAATGTTGAGTCTGATGGAAAGTTACCCTGTATGTGCAACTCTCTGTACTCCTTTTCTGCCTCCCCTATACCCTCGTCAAAGGCTTTGGAAGTCACTGACCAAGGTATTGCTGCCCCGTCATCTGTCGTGCCTGTATTGACCTTGTAAGTCTGTCCAGCAGCGTTGCCGACATACAGCACATTGTTGAATTGCACCCCGGCGCGGAAGGACTCGCCCAGCGCACACACGCGCCAGATGTTGTACCGGGTATCAAACACCAGCCGGATGTTTGGTTCAGTGGCACCGTCAATTACAAGGTTGAGGTAATACCGGTGTTCGTCGGTGAATGCGTTGCATTTGGCTATCTGCGATTGATTAATGCGGTTGAGGTATGCGCGGATCTTGCCGCCGATGGCAACCGGGTTCCCCTGCGTAAACTGGTACACATCGTTTTGTCCCAAGAAGAGCAGCCGACCGTTGACCTCCTGCACCGTTCGATTGCTGACGCAGCCGATGGAGTTGGATATTTCAACAATTTTGTAGTCGTAGTAGCTCACCCCGTATAGTCCGGCCATGCTGTCGCGTTTGAACAGGTACTTTATGTCCTTGTATCCGTACAGAGCAGTAATGTCTCCCCCGGCGAAGGTGTAATACTGGACCTCACCGCTGTTTTCAGCAGCAGACCAGTCCTCAGGATCTTGGAATTTGCAGAAGTACAGCACATCACCCTTGGCAATGAACACCCGGGAAGGATCGGCTGTAATATAGCTACCCACCGGAGGTGTGCCGCCCAGCGTTCCCAGCGTGCTACCGTTCCAGAATCGCGGTGCATCCACACCATTCACCAGGATCAGCGCCGGCGCACCGTCTACCTCGAAGTTAGCTGTATCAACGTATGCATCTGACAGCGTGCCGATGGTCGTCCATGCACCTCCGTTATCCCGTTGAATCGTACCGCCTACCGCACGCAGCAGCTGAGAGTTACCGAACCCGGCCATCATGCGCGTTTGAGCGCCACCTGAAGCCCCGTATGAGGTCTTTCCCTTACGGGTGGTTAGACTAGGGTAATTGTCTGTATCGAAGCCGTATTCGTCCGTAGATTCGGTGTCGCCGACCTCCATCGTTAACTGTTCTGTATTGATGCCGCCGCTGAAGTTGCTTTCACCGCGCTTCTTGCTGTTCCTCACGTTTAAAACTGCCATCTTATCACCTCAATACGGAATCAATCCGTCAGGATAGACCCTGCGGCCTTTGTTGTTAACGAAAGAATGCCCCCTGCGGCGAGGGAGCATATCTTTAGGGGTGCTATATTCGGGATAGGGTTCGCGGTATTGCTTCTGATACTCTCTAAGCAGTGCTTGGAAGTCGTTAGCGAACACGTTTTTATCGTCGTATTCACCGCGTGCCCGGGCGATACGTTCCAAGCAGCCGAGGATCAGCAGTTCATGAAAGCTTTCTTCCAGATCCGGAACAGAGTTAATCGTGAGTTCGGCAGGCTTCTTGTTGTAATAGACGTATACCACAAGCCCTTCATCCTTCGTCTCAGGCAACGGATTAAGGAATAACTTACTGTTCTCCACCACGCTATAGAATCGCCCTGTGCGGTCAATAGCCCGGTTAGAGTCGATGCTGACAAACTGCAGTTCCCAGAAGTTTGTTTTGTCGTAATCGTACTGGGGGTACATCCCACGCTGCATGACCACACTTTTGATGTTCTTCGGGTCACAATCGTCTGGAAGATCATACTGCGATATATTGGCTATGGTCGCGAAGGTATACGGTGGAGCTTCGTGCTTCACAGATTGAAATATCTGACGCTGCGTCTCATTCATCCATTGGATCTTCTGAGATTGGCTGTAGCTATTCCTGTAGGTGGTGTCTATCGTGTTTAACAAATCAGATACAGTTGGCAAGGTGATTGACTCCTTTCCCAATACAATTAGCCCTCTTTCGAGGGCTTGGGTAGTGCGCAGTATTCTCCTACTCAGAAAAAAGAATACCCGTCAAAGAAATACTTTAAGGAGTTATAGTCCAAGTATTCGACCAAATCCCAATTTCCCACATAGTCCAATGTCAAAAAGTAAAAAATTATCGTTGCAGATAGCAATAGTACCACGAAAATCCTTTGTTTAACCGCAAGGTACTTCATCGCCATTGCAACGAAGATGTATTTTACAAGGAGTGAATTTCGCTGTACACGAGCCACCTCCAAAAAGTAATGCGCAAACGGTAATGCTAGCAATGGATACCACACAAAACGGTAAAAAACTAACATTAATTTACTGTCCGATTCGGAAAGCTTATCCTCAACTCGTTTGTACACCCACCACACCGTGAATATATCAGCAAACGTACTTATATAGTTAATGAGTATTCCAAGGCCTGGCTTTTTGGGCAGGTAACTTAACATTTTAGCAGGGAATATTATTTTTAATATTTCAATAGTCCATGGTGAAACCACAAAAAGGGCTACTGTCGTGTAAATCATTACTCGAACAAACCTTTTGTTGCTAAACTTACACAGAAAGTAAAAAGGCAGATAAATAAATGCTAATGTGTGCATTGTTGAAGCAATAATTAACGTAACATAATGCTTAATTGGTTTTTTAGATGCGGCAAAAAATAAAGATACCGTCACGAGCAAGTACATCAAAAAATTACGAGTTTGTGTAATGTCGTACATTAGTGGGTAGGCGCAGTAGCAAAAGACAACAAGGTTAATATAAGACGATGTTCCCAGCAACTTTATTAATATGAAAAGGAACAACACTGCTGTAAAAAATACTATTGTGTCGTGGCTGCCACCAAATCGACTTACAGTTTCAATTAGAAATACATATCCAGATTCGAGAGTTTGTCTAAACGGCAAACTAATGAACGCATACTCATATGCTGTATAATCCCGCGACATGCGATTGAAACCGATAAGTACGAAAAGGAAAAATAAGGGCACGAACGCCAGAAATCTACTCATGTACTTGTTAATTTTAGTTATTTCTAAAGCCATAAATAGACCACTAAATGTCATTGCATACGCTAAAAGCAAAATAATACCCCGCCTGTCATATCAATATTTAACAGGTTACATTATATACCACCCGATATATGCGGTCTATAAAAAGGAATTAAATTTAATCAAAAACATTTATAGCATCTGTGAATTCAGGCCTTTCTTTAAGAAACTCATATGCCTGTTTGATAAAGTTAGCCGAACCATCCTCAACAGAAGGCACAAATGAAAATTGCTCTGATTTAATGTAAGACTTCCCCTCATTAAACGAGTCTTGACTAACATAATAATTGACTGCGACCAGTAATGAATCTTTAGATCCGCTGATTGTGTCCACCCTGACATAAGAAGAATCAACGGTAATTCCAGATTCGAGCGTAATCGTTTCAAGCTGTAACGCCATCCTAATACCTCCCTTATGCTTGGATTGCTCCAAATCCTTTCCACGTTCCGGGGCTTCCTGTGGCAATGCACACCCAACCTACATACCCCCCAGCCGTTGGAGTGCTGTTATATATAATATCCCCAATCTCCCAACTCCCCGCCGTTGGAGCAGCAGTACCGATCCAGCGTTGATACTTATTGGGAGCAGTTATGTTTGTTTCTCTCCCTTTTTGCTCTATGATCTTGATTGTTCCTGCTTCGAATGTACCAGCTGCATATTGTTGTAAAATTATTTTAGCGTACACAATCGTTGAATCTGTTGGGTTTGGAAATAACGCGAATTTTATGTCCCCACCACTGCTAGAGTTAATGTAGTGATCCGTGATCCATGTATATCCCACCCCGGACATGATCGCAGCTGGTTGCACTGTAATCAGTGTCTTGGCAGCGTTATAGAAATAAACTGATGCACGGAATAAAGCCGCGTCGCTCAGGTACTGAAATCCTAATGGTGCCCTCAGTTTGATATAGTCGCTTTCCCACACATTGCTGAAGGCCAGTCCAGTAATTGTTTCTGCATTACGGGTGAATCTCGCTGTGTTATAGTTGCTTGATCTAGCATTGATTTCAAACAATTTACGATAAGAGTAGTCTGCATTGTCTTCTGGTGTTACCTTGTTTCCTGATCCGTTATCCGTATAGTTTGGTACTGCCGTTTGGATTAGATATGATCCCGGGTTTGAGTACCATGACTTAACGAACCGATTCCACGTGGTACCAGTTGCAAATGTAATGGTAGGCGTACCTTCAAATCTGCAGCCGATCCATTGGTTATATCCACCTTTATTTATTGTAATAACCCCACTGTCAAACATGGGTTTAATGAATCTGTTGTTATTATGTTGGTAGTTCCCATCCATCACCAACTCTGAAATACGACCGCCGTAGAACACATTTTCATTGATCCATCCAATGGGACCACCCTGCGAATTGAACTCCAGCTTAGTGATAATACCCAGTGTGAATCTGCAATACGCCAAGGATGCTTTGGAAGAAATATCTCCATCAGCCCATAATTGAACGTGAGAGCACTGGTTAACTTTACTGTCTGCGTTTTTAAGTCCTGTGAACCTTAGCATGATGTTATTGGCATTGTTGAAGAAATAGTTGGTTGCTGTTATTTGATTCGATGTGTACCCTACCGTTAGAATCTTATCGGTACCAGTTCCACTTATCATGCCCTCGACCCTAATATTCGTTAATCCAAACAAGTCCAAATCTCCGCTAACAAAGCAATTCGCGGTAGCCGGAACGTAGAATATCCCACCATTAGCAAGAATGTAGCTTTTTACAGCAAGCAGTGCTGCAGTATCATCAGTTACACCATCACCTACCGCTGCAACTAAAGGTCCTGGTGGATAAAGAACGTTAATCACCATATCCGCCAACTGTTCATTAACTTGCGCAAATCTATTCTCAAAAGGGACAGGTAATTGCCCCATATTCGCCGCACCATTCAAATATGACTGTGTAATCACTTCACTTGCTCTCATAAATTCACCTCCATATAGAAAAAGGGAGGCATCTCAGCCTCCCCGTCCTTACTTCTTATCCATTTCCCCGATATCAAGAAGATGCTTGCGCATACTGTTAAACGTCTCTGCAAATGTCTTCTGTGCCTTGCTGAAGTCGTCTTCCACCTTAGCTGCTTGCACATACGGGTGGATCTTGCGGTTTGACTTTCCGTCTGCCTTAGCCCTCACCTTGACCTCAGTTACACCTACAACCTTTTCGTTTGTCCCTTCCACGTTTATCAACCCCTCAATACTTTGACGTTGTAAACAGCGCTGTCCAGGTTTACGGCTGCTCCGGTGTTGTTTACTGCACGGACTTTGACGGTGTTTGCTGCGGATACCCAGCCGAAGATCTGCAGGCCCTGGGTATCAATGATTGGCGCTACAAGCACATAGTCACCAAGCGCTGCGCCGGTTGCCGTGATATTGGATGATGTGGCCCCCGCCCCGGTATCGACGCTGGGGAAATCCACTGTGGCTTTAATATTGGCGATTACTGAACTAAACAGTGTGCGCCCATCATTAAGAACGAGTCCTTTGCCTACTACCATGATATGACCTCCTTATACTGCAACGCCTGTGCTGCCGATCAAACCTCTCCAGTCAACATATGTGCAGTCCCAACGGGCGAAGCCGAACATGAAGAAGTCAACCGTCTTCGGCAGTTGTTGGGAGTCGTAGAATACCTTGTCTCTCCATCCGAACAGCAGGTTATCGAAGTTAGGATCCCGCAGGAACCACTTAGGTCCGGTGATGTAGTCCATGACCACGACTTCCAAGCCTTGAATAACGTTCTTGGTGTTGGAAAGCTCATAAGCCTTGTTCAGGGAACCGGTGATTTCCAGAGCCGTCATTTCCATTTCAGGTCCAACGATCAGCTGCTTAGGACGCGCTTGGATCAATATGCCATCCTCACCGCGTTGTTGACGCATTAGTGTCATAGCAAGCTTCAGGTTCTCAGGTGTGAGCTCTCCAGTAATCAGGTTGTCACCCGGTAGTGTGGAGTCAGTTAATGGGTGGTTATCACTGAACAGTGGTACGCCATCGTAACCTGGCACTGTGAAACCGTTGTTGAGAACGTTGGATGTGTCTGTCTCAAGCGTAGCGCGGAAACCACGGGCCAGCATTTGAGCAGATCCATCTTTACCGCGGCCTTTCAGTACGCCGTACAGATCATCACGAGTAAGTTCCCAAGTGACGGAATATCCTTTATCGAACCGGCGCGCCTCAAGGCGAGCAACCGGACCTTCGGACATTTCGTCTTCATTGATCGTGTTACCCTCAGTGTTTTGTTCCCAGAGCCCAAATCCGCCCAGGTGTGGGAAGGTTTCTTCCTTCTTACGCATGGTCTCGACCTTGAAGATCTTGGTGTATTGCGTTTCAAGGGAGTTGTATTCATCCCAGATGATCTTATTGTGAATTGGTGTCAGCAACGATTGGAAATTATCTCTTGTCATTTTCATTGTGTGTTATCCCCCTTAGACCACTTGTACGCGGTTTTTGATCAAAAATTTAGCCCGGCCTGGATACGTCTGAGTGTCCACAAGTTCCAGATAACCGCCTGTAGTATCATCCAGGTTAGCCGTCCAAGCATTGGCACCCAAGTCGTACAGAATGCCCACATCAGCCTTAGTGACGCTTGTCTTCGTGCCGGATGTGTTAAGCATCAGCGAGTACACGCTCATTGGATTCACATCAATCTTCACGCGGTCTGCTTCAGTTACCGTGCCGCCTGTAGTGATGTTGCCTACTGCAACACCCCAAACCGTACCTGCCGCAGCAGCTGCAGCAGCGACAGAGGCTTTATTCGTAGCCTTTACCACGATAGATCCGTGTACAATGGTTTGATTCGCGTTAACCGGCACCTCTTTATAGATTGGTGCGCTGCCATCCAGCGAACCGATGTAATATGCTCTCTTAGCCATCTAAACCCCTCATTTCTTCTTGTGTTTGTAGTACTCTTCCGGAGTCATCCCGGCCAGCTTAGCTACTGCCATTTCATCTGCAGTCAGTTGCACCCGGTTACTCTTCTTCACTCCACCACCGCCGCCAGCTGATGTATCCACCTTGGCGCTGCGCTTCTTTGAGCGCTCAGCGATTGCGCGCTGTTCAATCTCACGCTTGTATTCTTCCATACGTTCACGACCACGCAGGGCCATGTACGCAGCTTGTAGAGTCTGACCAGTACGTGCAGCGATGGGTTCCAGTTCTTCGCGCCAGTCATCAATGTCACCAAAGAAAGGATCAGACTTAAGCGCCTGGACCTCATTGTCAAACTGCTGTTTGCGCAGCTGCTGATTGAGTGTTTCCTGCTGCCGCTGCATGGTGACCAGCATTTGAGCTGTTTGTGAGTCATACCCCTGGTCCTCATACTGGCGTACCTTCAGTCCGTCCAGTTGCTGTTCCAGTTGTTCCAGACTCTGTGCACCAGTGGCTTGAAGCAGTTTGTCTGCGAGGCTGCTCTTTTTCTCAGCTGCCTTAAGACGTTCCTGCCATTTACGGCGTTCAGCGATTACGGCATTAGCCGTGCTGTTCTTGCCTTTGCCCTCTGGTTTGGCTTCGTCATCCTGCTCACTGTCATCTTCAGTGTCAGAGTCGTCAGCATCTTCTTCCTCGTCTGCAGGTTCTTCTTGCTCTTCCTCTTCATCCGGGATGGTGATACCGCCCTCGTCTACTTCGTAATCCAGTTCAGCCACATCTTCCTCAATCTCGAACGTCTCACCGTCTACTTCAGCCGATTTAACAGCAAAGTGCTGCAGATCCAGCTTTAATCTTGGTTTTGTCATGCGTTTGCCTCCTGCGTTTTAAGCGTGTCGCCCACGAGTAATGCGGATTTTCGCCTGATCCGATAACAAGAGTTTTTTGGGCGGTGTGCTGTCACCGAATTCTGAGGCATCCCCTCAGATGGGTATAAGAAAGACGCAACCTAGTTGGCTGCGCCTGTTTTGATTCGCTTATTCGACTTCTCTTCTGTTGCAGTATCCTCGCTGATCGTCAGCACCCTATAGTTCGGTGACTTCGGCATCAGCCACATGATGTACTTCTTGCTGCACTCCGGACACTGTGTCCGTGCGAAGTACTTGGCGTTACCGCCATACAATTTATGTTGAGTGGTACCCAGTGCGTCCTTTTGGTTAAGCACCCGGCCCTGTATATCGCTAAAGGTGAAAGTATGATTGCAGCATTGAGTGGTGTTCAAATGTTCCATGATCTCACCTCCTGTACAGGTTATCCTGCAGATATTCGTTTAGCAGTTTCTCTGCCCGGCCAGACCATCCACATGCTGGACAGTGAGCCGTGCGGTTGGTCTCCCACCCTTTGGTGCGGAGCGCGATCTTCTCACAGTGCGGACACACCGGATGCTCCACGTGTTTCTTGAGCCCTCCCGTACCGCCTATGAGTGGATGGGATGAAGCATGTATCTTGTATTGGTCCATTGTTACGCTGCGAGTAATCACATTCCCATGCCTCCTGTCATCACACTTAGTCCTGGCTGCTGTGGCGCTCCCTGTGGGCTTAATCCCTGAATCATTGGATTACCCATCTGTTCCATTCCCGGCTGCTGCTGTGGCGGTGTGAGAGCTTGCACATCATCGTCACTGATCGGAAGTCCTGCATACTCACGAAGCAGTTTGGCATACGTTGGAGCCGGTATCACACCGTCTCTGAATGCCTCACGGATTAAGGTGTATACGAATCCTTTGTTGCTTGGCAGTCCAGAACCTACCGTAATGGATACATCGAATGCAGCACGCTTGGTTTGCTTCTGCTGCCCTTGTTCGTCCTTCAAAGGCATATACTGCGGTGCGGCTTCAGCTGGCAAACCTTCAGCCTGTAGGCGTTGCATAAACATCTGCTGATACATCGGCGTTGCTGGTACCATTACTGGGACCTCTTTCAGGTCACTTGGGCGGTAAAACTCGAAGTTATCTTCACGCTCTGTAACGCGGAAAGCCTGTTCCTCTGTCCAGTACTCCATGACTAGCTCCAGGATGTACTCGAACACGTCACTGAGCGTTTCTTCCAGCAGCATCTTCTTATGGGTTACACCGGCATTGGCGCCCTGCTGGATAGCCAAGGACTCTGTAGCTGTATCCACTCCGGATTGCTGCACACCCATTTGCTGATCACCAAACCGTGACTGGATCTGACGCTCGTTGCTGATAGCATCGTTGCGGCGCTGTATGATGTACGCTGGCATGTTCGGTGGGTCAAAGAAGCCCATGGAATGCTCACCCGTTAGGTCAGTTGGGATAACCAGACCGCCCTCATTGGTGACCTTGTCCGGATCCACACCACTGTTTGTGTTCACCCAGCGCTGCGGATTGCCTGTGAGACGGCCGTTAATGCGTATCTGGTCGTCAATGTCGTTGATAAGGTCCTGAGTATTGACCAGCAGTTCTGCCGTTCCCTTGCCCCATGTGGTGCCTTCGCGGTACATGTCCGGTGTAAAGAAGTACGGATAGCGATTGTTCGGGATGATAAAGTCATCGTCGTCCTTTGTGTCACGCAAAATAACGCCGCAACCGGACATTTCCACCAGTCGCATGCGCCATTCGTACTTGGTTTTCTTCTTTTTCTCCGGCTTATCATCGTCGGTATCGCCTGTTTCCTCGTCATCGTCCTTGTCTTTGTCCTTGACCGGAACCTTATCTCTGAACCACACCAGCATGTGAAGGTAATGGTCCTTGCTGAGTGAGTCGTTTTCACCTTCATCCTCACCGAACAGCATTGAAGTGAACATGGGTTCATATCCCGGCTCAATGGCATCCACCAAGTCCTCGTCGTAGATCAGGCTCTGGCGTGCAGATGATATGGACTTAGGCATTGTCTCAATTAGGAAACGTCCCTCATTGACCTTGTACACGTCCGTGATGTTCGGGTCCGTGAACACGTACGCCGGGTTACAAGGCTCGATCACCGGCAGTCCCATCTCGTCCAACTGATCCGGATCAAACAGCACCCGGAATATCCCGGTGCCGAACTTCATCCGCCTGCGCTCATGTACATCAAGCTTGCGACGCATCTTGTTCTGATCCTTGACGAACTCCAGCACGATACGCGCCATGTCTGCAAAGGGAACATCTGAAGGTCCGCGTCCCTTGGTCTGCACCGCAAGGTTCTGCTCTATGAGATAGGCCACCTGGCCCTCAACATTTGGATTGATGATGTTCGTGTTACTGGCTGGGTCTGTGTCGCTCTCAGCCTCATTAGCGTCACCTTCCCAGTAAGCGTCGATGGTTTCCCATTTATCGAATAGTCCACGGTTGTCCTTGTCCAGGTATGAGCTGCGGTACCAGTCAAGCAACTTATCCGCAAGTTTGTTATCTTCCTCGCTCTGTACGTCCCATCGTTTCTCTCGTTTCTCGTCGTTCATCCGGAATGCTGCTTTATTTAGTAACTCTGCCAAGCTGTCTCACCTCCCCAAAATAAAAAGACAGGCTATCTGCCTATCTCCACTTTGTCCGTATTGTTGCGTCCCTTTGGCCTGACCACGTCATACAGTCCGGAGTCCTTCAACTTGTATTCCTCATAGCTAACCTTGTTCGTCTGTAACGGGCTTCTCAGGCTCGTACGGCTGCGCTTCACCATGATAGTGTTATCATCCGATTTGCGCTCAACAGGCTTTACAGGAGTTGCACGGCCCATCAGATACCCGGTTATCACGCCCACCAGCAGCACGGCAGCATAGATCATTTGTCATCATCCTTTGCGTACGTGGCTACGAATCCACATGAGCTGCAGCGATACTGGTACATCCGCAGTGGCTTCATGCCGTTTGCTTTGAAATGTCCGCAGTCGTTACGAGACTTCAGGATCTCATGGCTGAAGCACATCGGGCATTTGTCCATTACTTCACCTTCCTTAACTCATTCTTCTTATATCCAAGGTCCTCAAGCTCTGTGCCATAGAAATGACCTTTTGGCTTCTCCTGCGGCTTGTGTACTGTCTTCAGTACCCACCGGTTCAGCGCCTGGCTCATAGCATCCACCATGTCGTCATGAGCTCCTTTAGGGAAGGCTGCGCATTCTTCTATGAAGTCCTGCACCCACGGCTTACCTTCAGGCAGATAGACGTTGTGAGCTTCAATGTCCGGAACAATGGTTGATACCCGGGATATCTTGCTATCCTTTGGCACGATCGGCACCAGGCCGCCTATCTTCTTGTTAAGCATCTGTATAATGGCTGCACCGTTCGCCTTTTCCTCAATCAGTTTCAGGCGCGCTTTAGGCCACTTGGCACTCATATTTCTTATGGCATCCATCGTTTGGTTAATGTCCATACGGGCGCGTACCTGATCCAGCAAGTATCTATCTGCATCCCTGCGTCCCCATACCTGTCCTACCACATAGTCACTGCCGTCTGAATCCTTGAATGTGCAGTCCCATGACTGTATGATCTCATCGAACTTCATGCGCTCTGGGTCGGAAGTATAATATCTCCACCAGTCACGCTTGATCATTGCACCTTCAGCAGCTGTAGGCCGTTGTTGGTACAACGCATTAAAAACCCGGGAACCAACATCGGTCCGGATCTGCTCCATGCGCTCTTTATCAAAACCTTGCTCAGGCCAAAGTGGTTCCCCTTCAGGTCTATGAAGGTAATCATCTTTCTCTGCGAGGGCTGGAAAGTTAATCACTGTCCATCGCTCACCCTTATGAACGCCCTCTTTGATCTCGTCTGCCTCTTTTTTAAGCAGCCTGCCTACCAGATCATCCTCATGCCAGCGTGTCATTACAACGACAATACGGCCGTCAGGAGTTAAGCGAGTGTATAAGGTGGATGTGTACCACTCCCATATCTTCTCTCGCATCGTCTCACTGTCAGCCTCTTCAGCATTCTTTACCGGGTCATCAATGATGGCTATTCGCGCGCCCTTACCTGTGATAGGACCACCCACACCAGCAGCGTGTAAGCCTCCGCGGTGTCCACTGGTTCCCCAGGACTCTGCAGATTGATTATTCCGGTCCACCTCAACCTCGAATACCCCGGTGTTGCTGGACAGTGTATCCCTAGCAATACGCGAGAATCCACGGCTCAGGTCAACGGAATAAGAGGCGAGTATGATTTCATCGTCCGGATTACGTCCTATATGCCACGCTGGAAACTTACGGCTTACCCTTTCTGACTTACCGTGTCGTGGCGGCATGGTCACGATCAGTCGCTTGAGCTCACCACTAGACACTTTCATCAAGGCTTCATCCAGTACGTCCAGGTGCTTACCTTCCTTGTCACGATACTCGCTGTCATAGTCTACAAAATAAGAAAAGTCAGCATAGGCACGGGCCTGTCTGACTTCATCCAGCGTTGGCAGTCTTTGCAAGGATAGACTCAAGTTCAGCCAACTCCTTTGCGCTAAGGTTCTTTAGATCAGGTTTAGTCTCTACTACCGCCTGTACATCTGCCTGTACTTTATCTACCGGTTTATAACCAGCTCTGTCCAGCAAATCCCTTGCAGCAGTGATCCGATCTTTTGGCGGTGTGATAGGATCGTTCATCACTTCAAGCAGCACGTTATATGCTTTAACAGCGTCCTCAGCAAACATCATTCGCAAGTCCTTGTTAATACTTTGTTGAGTATTGTTAAGATATTGTTGAACTTCAACACTTTTTAGCAAACGGCTTGCCTGACTGTATGCTGACTTCTCGCTGTATCCGGCAGCTATCGCGGCGTTTGTGCCATTACCACCGTTCTTGATGTACTCCGTTACAAATAGCATAATCTGCGGTCTTAGGTCTGCCATGTGTACATCACCACCTTTGTATGCGTAATTGTATACGTAAACGTAAAAAACTGGTTAAAACCCGCGTTTTTTCATATCACCGTTATTATTTTTCATAACAATGTGTTGACACCATGCAATAACAGTGTTATGATTACATTATCAAATACAAGGAGTTGTTGAGCAAATGAAAAAAGTAACACTTACTACACCCGAAAGAATTGTAAACGATGGAGAGTTTTACGTCTCTTCCGGTCGGTTGTTCCGTTGGGATGCTTCTGCTGGACGCGGTGTAATGGTTGATACATTAGATCAGTTCAGAAATGCAGAAGATCGCGCTGTATGAACCTAATCACACAAGCTGATATTGCCCGGGCTACGGGTCGTGAACGTTCAAACGTTCGTGACTCGTACCGTAGAGGGTTGTTGCCTAAGCCTGACTTTACCATTAATGATTCAACACCACTGTGGTTGCCTGAAACGATCAAACCTTATATTGAAAAGGAGAATGAAAAATGATTAAACTAGCTGATCTGCCCTACACTTTGGAAGAAGGTATGAAGATTTCTCACACAGTACCTTGCTTTAATGGTTCATTTACCTACGAATATGAGATCATGGGGATTACACAATACAGTGATGATCGTAATGATCTTATTACTCTGGTGAATGACCATATCCCGCCGATGGATGTTGAGCCAGCTTGGTTCTTGAATCGCAAAGTTAAGTTTGCCTAAGCCCTTCGGGGCTTTTTTTATTGCCTACTCGCACCCTGGAAGAACATCACGATTCCCCATGTGCAGATATACCAATTAGATATGGATCACCCCCCTTCAGCTTGTCTCTGGCATTTTGTCACCCATCAGTAAACTTCCTTCCTCATCTTCAGCTCTGTACGGTACGGCTGTCTGTGTACCCAATAAGCTTCGCCTACGTCATCACTGCCGATGATGGGGCGTACAAAGTACCACACTCCACCGCGTACCTTCCTAAACCACTTGAAGCGATATAGAGCAGTCATCCTATCTCACCGTCCATATAAAAAGTAATATCATCATACAGAGAGTCCAATATAAGTACCTATCTGAATACCTCACTGCGGCCTCCACTATCGTTAAGTATTTCGGTCGTCTCGATGGCGGCTTTGCCGCAAAAACAAAAAGAGCAACGGCGTACATACCGTTACTCCTTACTCGCTCGGGCCCACGGGCAGCAGGTCCGAATATATATGATAACCACCCCCAACATCGAACGCGCCGGTCATCTAGACCGTTGAGGGTGGGTGTTGCTGAATGTTTTACACACTCAGGGACTCACGTAACAATCATGATAGCCGTTGTAATGGGGCGGTGCACTCCCTGTAAGGGCAAACCCTGATTAACAGCTCATGATTCTGCTACAGGTTACGTAAGTCTCTCAATGTATAAAAAGGTAGCGCCAGCCCGTAGCAACCGGCGCATGAGAGGTAGGAGTGACCCTAGTGAGTGAATGAAAGTGATGGGGAATCAGCACTTAGGGGCGGTTCGCGCGCTACCGAATGCTAATTCCTCATACTTACATACTATCACGATGCGTTTGTACTTTGTGTTACCTCTTTGTTACCTCTTTTGCTCATGTATTTACGAAGGTATCCACCGCTGTATCCCAATTCTATGCCGATCATGTCATAGCTCTTACCTTCCATGCGTTTGCACTGGATTACATTAGCTAGCCCTGTAAATTGATTCATATGGACTTCCATCTCAAGCTTGATTGATTCCACGCGGTCGACCTCTGCCTGAATTTCCTTCAAATCATCTACAGCCTTGTTATACCAGTCGATCCCCTTATCTAGTGGTATATGTACGTAGCTTCCGGATGATGGTACTTCGCCTTTAAAGATAACCTTGTGAGCCATCTCTACGCGTCTCCTAATCTCCATTTCACGGATCTGCAGTATGCGTAGCTCATTCACGGTGTCGTTGTAAGAGTCTTTCCATTCCATGGTTATCCCCCCTATAGATAATATGAGTTAATCCTTAATCACTTCCCACTTATGCATAGCTTCCCATACCAGGAACCCATTAAGCTTCACTTGTACCTGTCCGCCGAATCCATAGCCTGGCACGTATTTTACGCCTCTTATGTTCATTACCCTTGCTGTCACGCTATGATCGTCCTTACGCCTTATTTTGTCGTCCTTCTGCATAAGGAGAAAAGACGGCTTATGCCGCCTCCTCCTTGGTGAATACCGCCAATTCCAACGCGCTTATACGTTCCAGCGCTTGTCTGAAGGCTTCGGGTGTAACTTCTTCTCCTGCCATCTCCAGACCAGCGTTGTCCTGATCCAATCCACCGGTTGTGCTGTCCTCTTCACGAAAGGCCGGCACGGTTAGTGCTACCTCTACCTCGCTACCCACGGGAATATCGTACGCATAATCTTCTTCATTAGCGGCTGCGGCGGTTCGAAACGAGGGTGCGTCTTCGCTGGTCACCACCCGGTACTTCCCTTTCATGGATGTTCCGCCATTACTCATGTCCCCAGTCATAGCGAAGTAAGGAATTTCTATAGTCTCATCTGTTGCAGCAAGTTCAGCCAGGTAGGTGTCTCTCCGGATGTCGTCCTTCCAGCGGATGTTGTAGATCACTGGTTTAGCTTCTTCTTCTTTCTTCCGTTGCTCCAGCCATTTCTCATGGGCCGATCTCACGTCCACTTCCTCAACCTTCATAGCAGCTGCAGCACCTACGGCAATCTCTTTACGGAGATCATCCACTTGACTGTTCAGTCGTACCGTCTCTGCCTTTTCTTCCTCCAGCATCCGTGTAGCATTGGAAATCTTGCTGTTCAGGTCTGCGATCTCCAGCGTTTTGTTACTCAGTTCGATGTTAAGCTGTTCGTTTGCGGTTTCCGACTGATCATATTTTTCCTGAAGCGATGCCAGTCTTGCTTCCAGCGCCTTGGTGTTTGCAAGCTCAACCTGTTTCATCTTGGCTACTGCATTTTGGATCACGGCGTTCACGTAGTTGTAGGATTGAAGCGCTCCTTCTTCACTATAGTTCAGGAACATTTCCTTGGGCTCCACTCCGTCAAAGTCCAGCGTGTCCATAAACTTCGCAACCTCATTGTTAACCGATGCTTCGATAGCTGCCTTCTCTTGTTCTTCCTGCTGCTTGGTAAGTTCGGAGATCTGCGCCTCAAGGTTAGCAACTTTAGTGCTGTCCTTAAGTCCCCCGCGCTGATTCTCAGTGTTAAGCTCATACTGCAACTGATTAATCTGTGCTTCAATTGTCGGAATTCCCACAAATACTCCCCATTTCGTTCACATTCTTTGATATTACCTATATTATACACTATTTCCCGTGATTTTTGTGCGTTTTTCTCTGTTTTTCTTCCACATTCTACAATTTTAATCATGCTTTTTTTAGATGAATTAGATACTTTTATGCGCCTTTCTTATCCGGTGGTTTACCCATGATCTGATAGCGTCTGTAAGCCTCGTATGGTCCTCCTTGTATCTCTCCGGTAACTTGGTTGCGTACTGGCTTTATAATGGCTGTAACGGCCCCGTAGGAGTTCATATACACGATATCTTGTCCAAGGTTGACCCATGTTGGCTTCATGCGATCCACTCCTCGATTTTGATAACAATCTTAGCCTCGTCTGCATAGTATTTATTTGTGATAAGTCCGACCACTTGATTATCATCCTGATAGGCTATCTTATTGAGTGAGTCCATAACACCTTTTGCTGCATTGTCGATGTCCGGCTTGACCACTGGCCGATATTTCCCCTCTGCCGCCAATTGACGCTTCTTCTTGCTGGTATCCTTCGGTAAAGGGTAATAAAAGTCCGCGGTCACAATTATGGGCTGCTGCATTGGTATCTTGATATGCTTCCTGGCCTCGTAACCTAGCAGTTTCTTATAAGCCAGATACCTTTGAGCTGCTTCGTCCTTCCACTTTCCTTTTCTCGTCATTCTTACGGCGCCCATTGGCTTTACTTTTACTTCCCATGTCACCATCCTTTTTCACACCTTTCTTGCCCTCCATGTAGTGGTGTCCCCTGCGGTCGCTGAGCTTCATTGTTGGTGGTCCGTACTTGGCGATTACTGCAGCATGTTCTTCTGGTGTCATAAAGTAACTGGTGTGGGGCTTGGTGTAACTCTCCCCGAGCGTCCTACTTGGCGATATGGGGTTTTCTGCTTTGAGGTTAATTTTCATCGGTTGATTACCTCCAGTTTCCATACTTCTGCAGCTACCTCTTGGGGATACCGTTGTCTCTGCCAGCCGGGGCCGGTCAGCGTGACCTTGCCCCGTGGGTTTACCTTTACTGGCTTAGGGAATCCCGTCTTTGTGTTGCTGCGGCTGCTGTATACTACTCCCTCTTGGCTTACGCTGAAGCCTGGAAAGTTTGGGATGGGTTTAAGTGGTGGGTATACCATTTGTCCTGTGCTCATATCCTCTTCTCCCCCTCAATCTATGAAAGTTTCACAAGCCTACCAGTGCTGTCGGTGACCGTATCTATTTCTCCGTATCCTCTTTCCTTAGCTTCTGCTGCTTTCTGCCGCAAATTATACTCATCTAGTGGTTCGTACCGCTCGGACATAAAAACTGCCTTACCGCCTGCATAAAACGTGTGAACGATCACTTTTCTTGCCATGCCTCTTCTCCCCCTTATACCTCTAGTAGTTCTGGGTTATCTATTTCATTCCCAATTACCGCCGTTCGGCTAAGTTTTCCATCTGATTCAAGTCTATGGTATTGGCTAGGGTTGCGAGTGAACACCAGGTAAGAGCAGTGTTCCTGAACCCATTCAACTTCCCCGATTCCGTTTTCGTCTTCTACCAAATCGCGGCCGTAAATCTCTCGTCCATTCTTGTCTGTAAATCCGATGAATTGACCAATTGTTTTCGGATCAACCTCATTTACGAACGGTGCTTCTGTGTTCAAAAAGTCTCCATTCTCGTCAATGCAAGCACCAAAACGATTATCTACGATGAATTTTCTGCCGCCGCCCTGCTCTCCAAGTAGTTGTATCAGGTCTCCGTATGTCCACTCACCGTTGTCCTTGCGCTTGCCGCGGAACTTAATCTCTCTGCCCATCGTGTATCCTCTCCCTTTGGGGTCCCAGCCCCTTATAAGTTAAGTACAGGCCTGTTTCGGCCTCCGCTGATGCTAAGTATTGCGGTCGAATCGGAGGCCTGACGGCCGTTTAGCACACTTTAATTGTCAAACCAGAACACTACACGCAGATCGTTTGAATATTTTTGAATCTGCTCATCGTCGTAGCGCCAAAACAGTTCACTCGCCCTTTTTTTCAATCCTTCAATAATGGGTTCAAGGATGTTTTCCTCGACTTCCCACTCCATAAATTCATGATCCGGTGCATTTGTCCACTGGCACCACGACGAAGGACATTCTCCGTTTAATGGTTTTTGTTTTTCTGACTCATGAACGTAGCCGCTGTACTTCACTTTTATATTTTTAGCTGCGTAGTCCTGCAATTCGCGTAGTGTAAAGTAACTGTGGGAATGTCCATCGCTACTCCAATACTCATAAGCTTCACGTATTTCTGGGCAGCAATCATCTGGAATTCCTTTGCTCTCGGCGATTGGCTCAATTTCAGAATAGTTCCGTACTCCAGCCAATACTGCAAACAATCTGTAATCACGGCTATCATAAATAGGCGAAATTCTGTATTTCTGCTCTCCATCCTCTCCATCTGTGAAGTGCGGGTTTACAGAGTAGTAATCCCCGCTGACCCATATGTTTTCACCTTCGATCGTTCTTTTGCCCTCTACGTACATGTGAATATCGCAACCCATCGTAATCTCTCCTTTATTTTTTGTTTTGCGGCGTAGCCGCCTTCGTATCGACCGAATATGCTTAGGCTTTGCCGGTAGCCGTATCAAGGTTGTGTTGTATCTCTTACCTTGTGAGTGTCATTGGCTGCCCTCCTTGGGTGCTGGGGTATCTGGGTAAAGGGTGGATAAGAATGTATTAAGTCCAAACGCTTCCCGCGTCAGATCTGGGACGTACGGGATGATCTTCTCAATCGCCTCTTTCAACAGTTGTTCCCGGGCCTCCGCATCATTGGCGCGCTTCTCTTCATCCAGGTGCCAAGCCCAATATTGATCCTTCTTTTCTGACTCATATGCGTATTCTTTGAGCCAGTACATGGTCATTTGCGGCTGCTCGGCTATCAGATCCCGCCGTGACCATCCTTCATCACGTTGATACCTTTCGCACATCTCCATATCCTTTTGCCAGTCCCTCGATTGTGTTTGTGTCATATCCTCTATTCCTCCCTTGGTGGGAGAGGAGGGTTAGTCCTACTCCCTTAATGATCTGGTGCGGCTCGCGCCTATTCGGTCGATCCGTTGGCCTCCGGCCTTTTATGTCACGGTATCTTCGCACTGTTCACCAGCTATATTGACATTCAGTTGACCTCACGACTCTGCCGTCAGATAACTGAATCAGCATCAAGCCAGGTTCTTCTATGTCGTCCCGAATGACCGTTCCTAAAATAACTTTGCTGGAATCGTAGTTAAAGCACACTTTGACTTCCTTGCCCGCCAGCTCGCCCTGTTTCGGAAACTTGTCATAGCTAATATTTTGATGTACTCCCATTTCTAAATTCCTCCTTCGCTTAATGCGTCTACTGCTTACTACTAAGCGTGATATATGCCGCCTCTGCCCTCTCTCTGGGGGTAGCGAGGAGTAACCGTTTAAGACCTAAATACTTGACCGAATATAGCGTCGTATCGAATGCTATGTCTTTTGCTTCGTCACCTAATGTACGAATGGTCAAGTTTCTGATGTACTCTCTGCAATCAAAGTCTAGCGCCCTTGCCTGTACCTCTAGAGAGGCAGCAGGGTCAGTGCAGTAATCAGGGGCAAAAGCGAAGTCTTCTGATCCCAGCTTTTTTATTGTGTATCCCATCAACTCCGCCAGCTTACGGTTAAGCTCGGGGTTGCTCCATTCCTTTACTTGTGTCATGGACTCTTCTTTCCGTTCTGGTGTCATGCTATATCTCTCCTTCGTTGTTAGATGATGAAAATCCAATGTATCGGCCCCCGTTTCACTGGGTGATTCAGTCGTTTTGATGCCCTTCGGCCTGTGTTGCTCCTTTTATGCGTTTAAGGGTCTTTCTGGCGTAATCTCCACCATCCGTGAACACTTCCGGTTCCTCGTAATAAAAATCAAGTGGCTCGTTTTCGTCATAAAGTTCCTTCTGCTGCTCGTATACTTTCTTGTCTCCGTACCATTCCAGCGCCTTTACCGCTTCTTCCCTTTGTCTCTCTGCGGTCTCGAGTCGCTCTACCAGTCCGATCAGTAGGTGTAACTCTTTGTCGTATTGGAATAAGAGTTGCTTCGTTTCGATGGTTTGCTTGGCTTCGCTTATTAGATCAGTCATGGTCTGTACCCCCTAAATCCCTTGGTTCGGCCTCCGGCTTCGCCTGAGCATATTCTGTCGGGCGATGGCCTACGGCATTTTTTCATCCAGTGAAGCATCTACAACTTTCCACATGAATAATGTTTGATCAGGTGTTAAATCTCCACAGTGAAGCTCAAAATCCCATGGATTGTTATAAGCTTCTTCAATCAATCGCTCAAAGTTATTCGTTCTGCTGCGTGTTCCGTATTTATCATTCGGACGTTTGTAGGAGTATTCGAATACGGTGCCGCAGCCTTCCTCGTCATACAGGTGTTCAAGTGCTTCAAAAAGAGATTCGAACTTACCTCCGTCATCCGTTTCAAAGCTGGTTTTCTGATCGATGTAGGTATGCCCAATGTCATCAACATGCCGTTTGATATTGGCTACAATCTCTTCACACAGTCTGTACTCCTGATGGGCGCCTCTGCTTTCTCCGCCAATTCTCACGAAACCAAAGTCTCCAGCATTCCTTGGAGTGATTCTGATTTCACATTCGTTAGTTGCAACTCTCTTAATAGTCATTCCCTTCATCCTCTCGTCTTCTATACGCCCCGTAGAGCGCTGATTATGTTCGACCCTAACTTGTGCCTGACCTTTCGGTTATAACGTCTGTGTGGGGCTTCTGTTAGCTGACAGCCATACTATTCTACTGGCTCAAGCCATACGTTAGATAAATGCCATCCTTTTTCTTCACAGATTCGCTTAACCTCTTCATGCGCCTCTTTGATTGTTTTCCCCTCAGCATCAGCTAGTTGCTCCTTTAAAAATCCATTTGCGTGGTGAATGATGTACTTCATCCCTGTTTCCTCCCTTTTTCTCTCGCGCGTAGGTGGCTCCGTTAACTCCGAGAACCCCCTCTTGTTTTACTCTCTGCCTCGATGTACTGACTTCCCACACCGTTTACACCGTTGTTGCCACATCCTCATGTTGTAGTCGTATTTATGTCCGAATAATTTGCATAGGATCTTCATGCTTCATGCCCCTTTCGTTAAGCTCCAATTCCTCGTGAACGTTGGTACTCTCGGCACAATGCATCGTACTTCCGGAGTGCCGACATATAGTTCTTGTGGCTGCTGCCAATATTCTCGATGTACGTCGCCCCTACAACGATTCGTCGCTGTAATTCATTCTGCATGGCTTCTATGAATCTTTCGTACAATCCGGTAAGGTGCTGGTAGTACGCCTCCCAATCATCGAACCGATCCACCTCACTCACCAGCAGCCGGTAATCTTCCTCAGATACTTTTTCGCTCCGGTATGCTCCGTTCAGCAATCGTTCGAAGAGTAGGTTTTGCTCGTCCTGGTAATCCTGGAGCGTCAAATACACATCACGGTCATCCAGTAAGCGATGTAATACGTTGGGTTTTCCGGTCATATTTGAGTTCAACTACTCCAACCTCCCCGTTTCGCTGCTTGGTGAAATTGACTTCTAGTACCCCCTGTTTCGGGGTATCTGGATTGTAGTAATCCTCGCGGTACAAAAGGGCAATGACATCGGCGCATGTCTCAATTCCAGTAGATCCGGACAAATCTTTGTTCGTCGGCCTTTTATCCTGCGACTTTTCCGCATCCCGGGCCACCTGCGACAATCCCATCACATGGCAGTCGCAATCTTTAGCAGCCTTCCGGATAACCCGGCATACTCTTGCAAGTGCACTGCCTTGGTTGTCTCCTGGCTCAATCCTTTCGTTAACGTCCTGCAGATAATCGACAACTACGAAATCAAGTCCCTGTGTCCGTTTCAGCCGGCGCATGGTATCGGCTATGTAGTGAGAGTCCACGCCGCGCTGGTCATCAATGTAAATCTGGTCAATCTCGTGCTTACGCTTGATCATTTCCTCGTAAACGTCTCTTGGCAGCCGCCCGAACCTGTACTCTCTTAGGTTGACGTTCAGTTTATTTGCCATGAGCCGGTCATACATTGGCTTGTAGTCCATTTCAAGCGAGAACACCGCACATTTATAACCCATGCTGCTTATTCGGTTGATGTTCTCCAGCATGAATGCTGATTTACCCATGCTTGTTCTCGCCCCGACCACCGACAACTCTTTCCTGTGCCAGCCTGTGGTGATCCGGTCCATCGGTGTTATCCCGGTCATCATGCCGTAAGCAATCGACGGGTCTTTTACAATCGACATCATCCGTTCAACGTAGTTGTCTACTTGCTTTTTCATGTCCCGCAACTCTCCAGTGTCCGTGGTATAAAGGGTAAACACATCTTTCTGGAGGTTCCGGACTACATCGTCTGGGTCAATTCCTTCGTCCAAGCAAGCCACCGTGTTAAGGGACATATTGCGGATCTGTTGAGCTGACTGCTCTTTCTTGATCTCTTTGAACAAAATGTCTGCGCGGCGTTCATTGTATCCAAGGTTCTTAATCTCCTGGAGACGTTTGATCTGAGGCGTCGCTGCGCGGCTGACTAATCCGCGGTAACTGAGCCCTTCCTCGTCTTCTACTTCGCACATCATTTCGTACACCCACCACAGGTCTTGGAATAAGGACTTGTCTAATCTCTGGCGGTAGTCTCTGAATATGTGTGGGAAGGTGATGAACGTTCCAAGCAATTCCTCGAATAACAATCTATTGGTTGCTGGCTCGGTTTCGCTCTGCTGCTCTTCTTGCCATTTCCTCAAGCTCTCTCAACTCCTCGTCTGAAGCTTCTATTGGTTTAGGTGTATTTGGTATTAAAGGAGTGACCTTGTAGGATTGTTCCTTTCTCGCCTTTGACTCCAACCTCGTATATATTTTCTCCTTGATCCACCTGTCTCGAATGGATTCCATGTAACGAAGGCTGGGTTTTGGTCCCTGGCATGACTCTCCTGCCTCAAGCAGCAGTTCAATGCAAAAGCGTTCGGTGTAACCCTGGTTTCTAAGCTTCATGAAAAAGTCGCTTGTTAATCCATCCATGGTCAACGCTTTAAAAACCTTGGTGTAAGTAGACAACAATGTTTCAGGTTCCGGTTGGTCATCCTCTTTTGTAGTAGTAGTAGTAGATAAGTTCTTTAACTTCTTGTTTGTGTCAATCTGTTGTGGTTCTGTTGTCAATCTGTTGTCAATCTGTTGTCGTTCTGTTGTCAAAGTATCCTGATACTCAGACCACTTAACTATTGATACTACGCTGTATTTGTTGGTTGTTTTGATGTCAATGTTGCCGTAACTTTCGAGTTTTTTTAACCAACTCCAAAGCGTTGTGTCCTTAATTTTCTTGCGCGGAGCAACCCCGGCATTGTACTCCGCATGAAGGGAAAACCTACCGGTTATAAACTGACCTGGCAACAAATGAACTTCCTGCTTGTCAAACAAAACTGTTCGTTCCTCGTAAGATGCTTTGGCAAGACAGTAGATCCATAGACGCAAGATATCCGGGTCACTGAAGATCTGGCTGTCCACTATTTTCCGGTGAAGCTTTATCCATCCATCCATGTGGACACCACCTAAACAGCCTTCTGTTGAATCTTTTCGACCCACTCAAGCACTTCGTCTTCGTCAAATCGTAGAGTACGCGGCGTAAGCTTCTTGTGTGGCAACCCCTCTTTCATAAGACGGAAAACGGTGCCTCTGCTAACTCCAAGTCTGTTACCGATCTGTTTTACATCAACTAGCATCATCGTGCACCTCCTGTAACTACAGTGTACTATAATACACATAATGTGTACAGTAGTACCCAGTTTGTTCTTGAATCATTTATTTTTGCGTAATGTTGGATATGATAGAATTAATTAATCAATGAAATGGTGGTAACTATGATAAAGGTGAAACTATCGGAACTCATGGGCATTCATAAGGTTAAAAGCTTCTCAGCCCTCGAGAAAGAAACTGGAATCACTCGCAAAACGCTGACAAAACTCTACGATGGTGAAGGTAAGGGCATCGAATACGACACCCTTAATAAGTTATGTGATTATTTCAAGTGCCAGCCTGGCGACCTACTAGAGTACCTTCCGGACTAAGCAGTCTTAAGCTGCTGCAGCTCAGCCTCCAGTTCCTCCACTTTCTTCTGACTGAACTGGATCATATGCTTGCTATACTGCATGCCTCCGTAATCGCCGTACTTGATGTCTTCCTCCATGTTATGGGTGTAGACGAGTACGGCGTTTTCCCATACCTCGATTTCCGCCTGTATGCGCTCGATTCGGTTCATTGTTCCACCACCCCGAATAGATCAACTTGTCCTTCATAATCCTCTGCATCCACGATGTAATTGCGTTCCAACCATCCGGCCGGGGCAGATTCACCGTAGTTGAAGAATTGATGTTGCACCGGTGCGCCCGGGATCCGGCAGGGATTCGCTGCTGCTGCAGTCTCCGTCCATACCCAGAAGGTCTTTGCTGTAACGCGCGTTCCACTGGTCATGCGCTTACCCCTTTCAATATCCGTTCTCCTGACGCTGCTTGTTGATGTTCCATTTGGCGGTGTATGCGGATTCGATTTGATCCCAGGTGAAGCCGAGGCAATCTGTAAGGTGAATGAACTGGGCCGTCATATTCCAATAGCTTGCAGCATCACCATTAGCTCCAAAATCACCTATAGCAATAAAAAAGTCATTAAAACAGTCTCTGGCGTAACCACATTCAACGAAACAACCGCCCATTCTAAGTTCTGAAAATCCCGTTTTAAGGCCGATTGAGAGAATGAAGTGTAGACAATCCACAGTTTCTTCAAGTAATCCCGGCTTTGATTCAGGGTTGACCTTCCAGAATTTGAATTTTGCGTATTCATTCGCGCACTCTCCACCCTCTACGAAGAGAGCCAGAAGCAGGTTAGGCATGAGATCCTGCCCTTCCAGTCCTTTTGTCTTCACAATGTAGTCGTCCAGTTCCTTTTGCATTTCAAAGAGTTTTGTTAGATTCATTTGCTTTCGCCTCTTTCAATAGATTAGTGAGTACTTCGGTCTGGTCATCGTTCAATTCCCATATAGCAGAAAGCTCAGACTGCTTCAGAGAGCGATTAACGCCGCGTTGGAGTATTAGTGTCAGTTCGATGAAGGCGGCGTCCTTGGCCTGATTCTGTGCGTCTGGTGATGTGCTTGCTAGGTAGCGTTTGAACATCAGGCTTCCTCCTTAAACTTGAGCTTGTCAAGTTCGTCATACCAAAAGTAATCGCCGTACTTTTCACGCTGCAGCTCAATGTATTTGTTGAGCACAGACGTTTTCTCATGGATCATCTTGTGGCAGTAGTTGCAGACGCGCAGACCATTTTCCTTAACACCACGGCCGGATCTGCTCCGGGGCATGATGTGATGCGTTTGAGTACCACGGCTGACGAAACACACTTGGCATAACCCATCCGACTCATTTTTGAGCTCTTCAACTACGGAATGAGGGAATTCAGCTCTTTTTGCACGAGATGGCGTTTTCTGATGGTGGTCAAGGATGTGTTTTCTCCACTCTGCTACCTGTTTCTTTGGCTTCTTTCGCATGGTCACGCCCCCTGCTGGAAGTCGATTTTTAACTTTAGCTTCAGCGCATGCAATTCTTCTGTTGTGCTGCTGAGTGCGTTCCGCCACCGGCTCATGCTCTGATACAGGTCTGCCTCCTGCATGCGGAGTTCATGAACTGCTATTTCTGCGGTTGCTGCTTTGTCCTTGGTAGCTTCTCTGTGTGCTTTGGCCTGTTCATACTTGCGCTGTGCGTATATGCGCTTGTAATCTCCGTCAACTTGGCTAGAGACGCGGCCGATGTACATCACACAGGTGGAAAGTAAATTTATCTTTTGCATGAGCCCACCCGGACTATCATCTGCCAGGCGATCCGCCTCTGCACGAAGCCGGCTGATGTTTGTAAGGTAATCTTCAATCGCTGCCATAAGTCACCTCCGGTTAGAATGGGAGATCATCGTCTGAAATATCTATAGGTGTTCCTTCTGATGGGAATGGATCGCTGGGTCTATCATCCGTTTTATTACTAGACTCTGATTTTTCAAGGAATCGGACATTATCTGCAATCACCTCTGTGATGTAGACTCTCTTTCCGTCCTTCTCATAGTTCCGGACTTGAATTCGTCCCTCCACAGCAGTAAGGCGACCTTTGCGAAGGTAATTCGCGACTGATTCTGCAGTCTGCCGCCATGTAACAATGCTGATGAAGTCTGTCTCCTTCTCTCCTCCTGTTTTAAATGGTCTTTCAACTGCCAGGGTGAAACTAGCGGTAGCAACGCCGTTAGGCGTGTACCGCAGCTCAGGGTCTTTTGTAAGGCGACCTATCAAGATGGTTCGATTCAACATGTCATGCACTCTCCTTATTTTTGTCTACCAATTTTTTAGCTAGAATTTCATGCATTTGCTGGACAGAAGCACCTTTTTTCCGTGTCTTATCCACCCAATCATCGAAACCATCCAGACCGCCAGCAAGAACCGTCCACTTTTGTTCTATTTGTTTCATGATCTTTTCTTCTTCAGCAGCTTTCTTTTCACGCTCAATACGTTGTTTTTCGTCCAATTCCGCACTACTTACCTTGTCCGGATCCTCACCAGTAGGAATTGCAAACGTCCGCAAGAGTAAATATTTATAGCTATATGTCATGGCCTTTCCTACACCCTTGTCCTGTGTATCCACACCTGTTCCTGAGCTGGAAAGAATCTCACTTTGGCCTGTGTCTATGTCCACGATTTTATATTTAACATCCACTGTGGTAAGGGTTTCCTCTCGCTTATGCGCTTGCTCTATAGGCAGGATTACCAGGCCATGCCGTATTAAGCTTTCACGCACCGTTGAGGTAACCTTTTCCTCAGAGATAGCGCGGTATTTAGTGGATTTGAACTCAATCGCATCATCTTTTGATAGGTACTCAACGTCCTTCATTACTGCGCTGATCTTCTGATATAGGTTTAATGGCTTGATTTCTTCGCTCATGTCTCTTCCTCCATTAGTTCATATGTGATCCGTACCATCCGCGCTTGATATTCAGAAGGGTTTAACGGTGCATAGTGCCCGGATAGAAAACCCTGTATCTCTTCCACGCTTCCCCAGCGATAAGCGTCCATGAAGTTTTTCTTATGCTCGCACCGTATATTGAGAAACTCGCCATCACGGTGCTGTATGACATGCCGGATGCGTTCGGCCCGGGTATTCATCTGAGCTGATCCTCATAGTGCTGGATATAGTCATTAGCCATCGCCAACTGCTGCTGTAAATCTGCGTTTTCGGCTTCTAATTGTCGGATATATTCCGCGAGTGAATCCCAACTCATGTTCCATTCCTCCTAATGTTGTGATAAAATGGACGTACATTAATTTTTAAAGAGTCTTTCCCGGGTCGCTGTTGCTGCAGCGGCCTTTTCTTTGCGCACTTCACGTACATAGTTCAGCAGATACACACGTTTAAGCGTTTGGGTTAACGTTCCCCGGGCATTGGCTATCTTGGCGAGTTCTAGGAATTTTAGGCGTTGCGGCATCATTCTTTCCTCCCCATAATCTCTCGCGGATACAACTTATTTTTGATATCTTCATAGGCGTCTGTGCGGTCATACAAGGCGTAGTAACGGTGTGTTTTATCTTTTGTTCCTGCTCCGGCGTTGGCAGAATAGAGGAACGCTGACGGCTGCTCATGTCCGTTGTCCAGGATCGGCACGCCCAACTCTTTGCAACGTGTTTTGCTCAGCAGCACCGCGAATGGGTAAGTATTTCCGTTCCATTGGCCAGATCTTGGGATGAAGTATGGCAATCCGCTATCAATGACTTCCTGGCGATTGTAACGCCCTTGTTCATTTGGCATCTCGTACCTCCGTCCCACATTCTCTGCAGCATCCGAACCGGTCAATTTGTGTCGTGTGATCCTCGCAGGTTGGGCAATATCCTTCAGGTGGGCTGTACCGTGGATCTCTTGGGTCGTATGTCATATTAATTTATCCCTTCTATTTTTCTTCCGGTATAATTTAAGGCATCCCATAACCCTTTTCTTAAAGCGCTATACTTTACTCTGTTTTCTCTGCTTTCTCCCATGTAGCGGCCCCATGTTTCGTATTGGTTCAGCAGTTGTTCATCAGTCATAAACTTTGTTTTCATTTCGTCATCTCCCTTGTTATAGTGTTCGATTATGTCCAGTACCGTTTTAAGCAGTTTCTTTCAGCCCTCTTTCTGCCTCGCGTTTTAAGAATTGTTCAGCCATTTCCATTTCAGCCTGCAGTTCCTCGTACTCTTCCAGCGTGATGATTCGTTTTGCAGTGTGTCCGTAGAAGTGTAGCTTCCGTAGCAAACTGTCATAACCGAAGGCTGGCCACTGCATAATTCGTCCATCTGTGGTGTAAACGATATATTGAATTTCTTGCGGTGATTCAGCTGGCATCGTCAAAACCTCCTATTGGCCGGTAAAACGGCTTGATTGTGCTGGTGAGTGCTTCATTTTTGCAGCTGTCGCAATGGGGCTCTAAGTGGTCATACACTTCCCACTCTGCTTCCCGGCCGCAGCCGCAAGTTGGTGTGAAGATACGAACGTTTCGTTTCTTAGGCTTGTCCGGTCTCTTCAACGGTATGACCAGCGTCAACTTTGGTAGATCCTCGATTTTTTTAGCCAACTTTCTTCTCTCCCTTCTGCTTCGATTTCGCTTCTTCCACTTCCGTAAGCATCCGCAATATCAATTCTGGGGATAAGTTGTTAACAGGGATTTTCAAGCGTTGCCCAGGCTGTACTGATATCTTTTCCATGTCGTTACCCTCCATAATTTTCCTTTATAGTCGATTGGTGTCGTGTATAATTGAGATTAGTTATCAAGAAACCTGAGACTGTGATCTCTTATGAAGGAGGCGAGCAATGTAGTCAAAACCCTTTGCTGTTACCCGTGTGGCTGGGTCGTTAACAATCGTGTCACCACTGGCTCTCGGACGTTCTGTTACTTTGAAGTGTCCTGAATCAAGGAATCGCTGATAAGGCATTGTCGAGTCTTTCATGATCACACCCTCTGCACGGAGGATTTGGTAAAGACGCGTACGGCCAGTGTTAAGAGATTTAGCAACTTCTTGCATAGACATTGTGTTATGAGCTGAAATAGCCAAGTTGTAGATTGCAACCGGTGTTGCCTGTTCTTTCAACTGCTTGTCCTGTTCAGCAGCCTGGAGCGCTAGTTTTTGATTTTCTGCTTCAATTGCTTGGTTTTTCTCCATCTCTGCAGCTAACAGCCGGAGTGTTTCGGGCATAGTCTGTGGGATTACATAGCCGCCTGTTTTGCGGATCATTGGAATGACTTCACTGGTTATCCATTTTCGGAATTTCTTAGCTTCTGGTTTCCGGCTGTCTAAAATCACATCGTACAATCCGTCTTCATTAATAATTGTTGTATCTTGAGTTCTTCCAAGCGCATCTTGGATGGGGTAAGTATCGCTTACGTCATCCGCCAGCCGCTCTTTTAACATCCGAGCATTTGATAAATCCAAGACATCGGATACATCTTTTAGAACAAACCATGGTTCCCCATTCATCAGTATTGTTCTTACTCTGTTTCCTTCAAAATTAAATAGTTGAGGACTATTCATATTCATACATAATCACTCCTTAGGCTGGTTTGTTCAGTTTTTGAACATTTTTATTAAAAAAAAGATGCTCCATAGGCTTATCCAATACTTTTGCAATTCTGTATGCAACAGGCAAAGACGGTAAAGCATAACCTCGTTCAATATTGCTTAACATCGGTCTAGAAACCTTGGCCTTTTTGGCTAATCCCTCTTGGGATAAACCTTTTTCATTCCTTGCATTAATGAGGTTTGGCAAAGGCTTAAGGTCTTTTTCTGTCATTGTTTTGTTCACCACACTTTCTGTTCATTTTCTGAACTTCTTGATTTGATTATACGTTCAGTTTTTGAACATGTCAACACTTTTATGCTCAATTACTGAACGTTTATTTTATGAACATTTTAATCTACAATATAAGGAGGAACAATAAGGATGGTGTCAATAATGGAAAGCGAGTTCAAACGGCGGTTAAAGGAACTCCGGAAAGATAAAAAATTATCTCAGGATCAACTATCCGATTTATTAAGCATTCCATCTTCTTCAATAAGGAGGTATGAGACATCAGGGGAACTTCCAAAACGAGAGAGGTTGGAGCAGATTGCAGACTTTTTCATGGTTTCGATTGATTATCTTTTAGGAAGAACTGATAACCCGGAACAGGTCCTGTCAGATCCATCCCGAGTCCTTATTGATTCATTAGATTTAACGGACGAAGAGATCATGGATAAGATGGATTTCATTATTGATGGGATCAAGCTCGAGGAAGAAGATATACGAAGATTTATAGCCCTAGTTCGGGCAGAACGTTCAATGAAGAAGCAAGCTCCTGTCGTTCGGGGAGCAAATGGAGATACCCTCTAAGATATGTAGGAGTAACATCAACAGGGTTCATCATTTCAATTTTTTCAAGTATACATTCCGGACGTATTCCCAACTCTAATAATGTGTCTCTATTGATGTGCATTGAGATTTTATCCATAGTGTAGGCGCCCCTTTTGTGTTTGTTCTCATTTTATACGAACGCAGGTTCTTATGCAAACTAAAATATGTATTTATGCGAGGCTCGATCATGGGTTACAGACCTGGTCGTTGCCTACTCGCTCGAAGACTCAGGGAAATAGGCAAAAATCAACAATGGTTATGTGAAGTTACTGGGATCAGCAAGACACAGATATCCAATTACGCTACAAATGCAAGATACATGTCTTTGTCGTCAGCAAAGACCATAGCAGCAGCGATTGGATGCCACATTGACGATTTATATGAGTTCATACGAGAGTAGGCTTGAGCGGCGTAATTTGCTGCTCCGACCCGGATGGTAGTATAACAAGGAGTATACTTTACAGCGCTACCATTTCAACTGTAAGCAAATATTACCATGAATATATTGTAAAATCATAGCGGAAATAAATTGAATAATAATGTTGTAATTTGATTAAATACATAAGTTTTACAATATTTTTTCCGATAAATAAAATGTGAGAGTAAATCCCGCAGCCGATGCGGATATATAAGGGGTAATATAAATGATAGGTATTTTTACTATTTTTAGTCTAGTAATAGGAACTATGGTATATAAGGCGTACTTTGATGGGATAGGAGGATTTTTCGCAATAATGTTTGTTGCAGGTTTTGGAGGAATTGGAGCGATTTTAGGCTACGTAACAGAAATAATTAAGAAAAAAATTATGCCTGTAAAAGAAACGGCTGTGACATCTGAATATAATCCACCTGTTGAATTAACGAAAGAAAAACCATTTGTATATGGTTTTGGTGGGTGGCTATATTCATATTCGGGATTCGTATTGTTTCTGTTTTTTGTTGCTTTAAAAGCAGTCAATGACAACTATTTATTAATTCATACCCCTGAATATGAGCAAATAACCACTTTTGGATCAGAGTATTATAATGCTTTATTGCATCCGACTATCATAATGGAAATTGTAGCTCAATTAATAATTGCTATATTGGTACTTTTTATAGCGTATAGTTGTATTAAAATGAAGAGAATATTTAAGCACTTATCCATAGCGATGTTTTCTGTTCTTCTCATTTTTAATGTTGTAGATTTGTTTCTCCTTCTCAGTATTCAGAATAGTTATCCTGCCAAACTATTGGACAATTCAACCTATGATGGTGTTATTACTTCATTTGTTTTATTTGTAATTTGGATTCCATATTTCTTATTCTCCAAAAGAGTTAAAAACACTTTCATAATGTGATTGTTATTTTGGACCATACTCAATTCGGGTATGGTCTTTTTGTTATCCCTCCCCTACAATACAGTCATATAGAGATGAAGGAGTGAACTACATGTCATTCGGATCTAGCGAAACAATCAGAGCTGCCATATACACGCGAGTATCTACGGATAAGCAGTCCCAAGAAGGGTTTTCATTGGAAGCTCAGCATGACCTATTGATGCAGTATGTCAACGACAACAAAATGCAATTATTTAAGATATATAGTGACCCGGGAGTCTCTGCTAAAAATCTTAAGAGACCTGGCGTACAGGAGCTTATAAGAGATTTGGATAGTGGTATGTTTGACACGGTAATTATCCACAAGCTTGACAGGTTGACGCGTAATATATCCGATCTCTACGATCTTGTCGAATTGGTGAACGCCAAGAACGTTAAATTAATCAGCTTGTCCGAACAGATCGATACGTCAAACCCAATGGGCCGGATGTTCGTTTATCTATTAGGGATATTTGCTCAGATGTTCCGGGAGAACCTGGGGGAAGAAGTCACCAAGGGGATGCGTAAGCGCGCGGAGAAAGGTCTGCACAACATCACTGTTAACCTGTATGGATACGAGCGTCAGGAAAACGGACAACTGCTTATTAAAGAAGATGAAGCAAAGTGGGTACGCTGGATGTTTGAACGGTATGCAGCCGGTGACGGATCACCCACGATCGCAAAGTATCTTAACCAGCATGGCATACGCAGGAACAAAGGGTCGAAGTGGGACCACAGCAAAGTGATGCTCACACTTACTAACAATCATTACTGTGGAAAAGTGCATAACAAATTCAAAAGGGACGAAGACGTTATTATCCGGAAAGGTACTCATGAGCCTATTGTCTCTGAAGAATTGTTCAATAAGGTACAGACTATACGTCTCCGCAAAAGAGACGGCAGTATCTCTCAAAATTCGTACGACTATGTTTTCGGGGGGATTGTGAAGTGTGCGAAATGCGGATCATCTTATACAGGAATCACGGACAGAAGAACATCCGCCTACGCTCGGCACTATGTATGTGGAGGGAAAACCCGATCCGGTACGTGCGACCAAGGTGGAATATCTGAAAAGAAGCTTGTTGCCCTGATATTTAACAATACGTTCATTAAAGGGGAGGAATACACCAGGAAGCACACACCGGCTAAGAAAAATGATGAAGAGGCCGAAATCAGGAAAGCGATTAGGACAAGTGAAGAGAGACGCGAACGCTGGCAGCTGGCTTACGGGGATGGGAACATGCCATATGCGGATTTCAGCAAACGCATGCAGGAAGAAATGGCGAGGATTGGCGAACTGGAAGAACGTCTGGCCAAGCTCCCTAAGCAGGTTGTCAGTCATCTAACCCCACAAGCTGCGGTTAAGATGATTAATGAGATGAAGGAGAATTGGGAGTATTTTGAGCAGCGTACCAAGAAGGATATCATGCAATCCATATTCCAGAGAATTGTGATTCGTAAAGAGGAGAGTAATTGGAAGATTGAGGAGATAATTTGGGCGTAATACTTTAGTTATGTGCCGACAGGGACTCCGGTATACACACAACTATTACAAATACATATAATTAATAGATAAAAAAAGCCCACCGCTTAGGATGGGCTTCTTCTCAATTCTGATTTTCGGATGGCTACCAGTTTATTCAGGTCGTTTTTTCGGTAGGCTTCTTTCATTTCGCGGAGTCCGTTTACCTCTTGCCTTAGTGTGTTCAGTTCCTGTCTTCCGGTCAATTTGTCCAGGAGCTTCATTGGAAACCTCCTTAATGGGTTCTTTGTGGTATATCATATCCCATAAATCTTTTTTATCTCGACGAACATCCTCTGTAAAAGCCTTGATGTCGTTCTTGAGTCCGTTATTCTCTTTAACCAGATATACCACAGCCATCATATTTAAAACAATGATAACCACAACAGGACTGTTATTTGTCACAAAATCGGCAAGAGTACCTATAATCTCCACGGTATCACCCCATTTTATGGATTGGTTTTACCTGTGTTCCCCGGATTATTTTTAATGAGTTCAAAGAGTCCTGTTGCCGACAGACCAGCGAAGGCACCAGCCCACAGCCGTGGAGCTAGGGCTAGGTCTGTAAAGATGTAAGCTGCTGCGCCGACTCCCAGACCGATAATAAGCCCGATCAGAGGAACGATATTCTTGGGCAAGGTGAAGGTTGTCTTCACCAGTTGAAGCAACGCCACTACCGCCACAGACAGAGCAGACGCAAAGGACATGACTTGGATTAATAGATCATTCATAGTTAATTACCTCCCAGTATTGGATTGATGATAGGGTAAATCAAGATCTTCTTAGGGTTGAGTGCGTCTGGGTCCATCATCACGTTCATAATGACACCCTGCGCTTTCAGGTCAGTTGATTTGACGTATGACACACCATCAATGATCTGCGTTTCAATTTCTGTGCTGTTAACGCGGATTCGTCTGGTCTTGTCGTTGTAACCCCAGGATGCATTAAGGTGGTTAAGCAGCGCCCGGGCCGGTACCCAGCTGCTGCCGTTCATTAAAAAGCCAATGAAGTTCTGGTCCACAGCTACCACTTCCACCGGTGTAAGCCCGTTATTGCTAATCGCCGATCCCTCCGGAATGTACTTTCGGCTGAAGTATTCGCAGATGCCCTTTGCCAGTTCCTCTGCACACTCCGCGCGGTACTCTTCGCTTTTGAGCAGCACTGCCTCCACAGGGTTGTCCATGAATCCACACTCCACCAGCACGGCCGGCATCTTGCTCTCACGGGTAACGTGTAGGTTCGCTGTCTTCAGGCCGCGGTTGACCATCAGCGTACCTTTCATGAGGTTGTCCTGGATGACCTTGGCGAACTTCTTACCTTCCTTGGAACCTTCATGGTAGAACGTCTCAATGCCCTTTGCCTTGGCGTTCCAGGCGCTCCCCATGGCGTTTGCATGCACGGATACATATATGTCAGCGCGGCGACCGAATCCATTGTCAATGGTGTTGTTGGCTAGGTCTGTGCGCGTCTTGAGTGGAATGTCTGTATCTCCTGGAGAAACGTGCAGCACATCAAACCCGTTACGCTTCAGGTGAGAAATCAGCTTGTCCACGACAGCGCGGTTAAACTCATTCTCCCGCATAAAGCTGCCGTCCGGATTATTTGGTGTGCGTTTCCCCGCGGTCTCCATGCCATGGCCATCATCGACTGCGATCAGTTTCTTTGCCATCGTTAACACTCCTTCCGGGCCTGTGCCCTCCTGTGATAAGGTCGATGATGTAATTAAGTTCGTCTGATCCACTCTTGCGGATCGTTTCATATGCAAATACTGCTTCGTTGGCTGCCATTTTCGCCCACCTAACAACTCGATTTGGTTGGTTGCCCATTTCCGCCAGTCCTCGTTTTCATCAGCTAAATAGGGAAAGTGTGCGGTCAGGAACTTCCGGAACATCTTCATTCCGGATCTCTTCCCGACCACGTACACAATATAAATTAAGAGCGCGTCCCATTTTAGGGAATCAGCGCTCTTATAAATGAAGTATGCAATGTCATATAGCAGGTCTAGCAGGTTCCACAACATATTCACCGCCATATAGGAGCATATCCCGGGTCTCCGGGCCGCAAAAAAGCAGCACCATATAGAGTGTCTCGTCTGATACTGCTTGATTTAGAAATTCTGCTTCGTCAAACTGGATCATTGTATTACACCTGATTCCTGCAGAACAGAGTTCACGTTGATGTAAATTTCATTAATCTGCTGCTGGATTTCACGTAGTTGTTCTGTACGCTGCTTATCTGTCATTGATTTATCAGCGGTGATTTGTTTCTTGTAATCACGTAGACCAGACAATTGTTTGGATACAGATCCTTTGGCAGTCGAATTGAGAGCCTTTCTAAGCTCTTCATTGTACCAGGAAGGTAATTCTGCCCCCGCCTCATTGTAGTCCGCGTATGCTTGGTTCAGTTTGTCCTTGGCTGCGTAGAAATCATCCGTCAACGTGTTACTGAATTCCGGATCAACGATGAAGTTTTTAAGGACAGTATTTCTGGCGTTACCTTGTCCGAGATCAGAGGTCAGAGGAAGCACCAACCGTGCAAGGTCCCCACCATAGGCTTTAATGAGGTAGTCCACCTTTTGCGGTGACATATCAAGTGTCTGGCCAAGCGTTTTAGCTATGGAACTGGTGCGTTCATCATACTGATACGGCTTGCTTCGATCCTCTAATGACTGGGAAACAATAGGTGCGCCGGTAAAGCTTTTATTTGCCCCCACAGCATAAAAAGGAGCAGCAACCGTTGAGTTGATTACCCCTGATATACTCCCTTCTGCTCCATCTCCTTTGGTTATACCTTGAAGAGCGCCGGTTACAAGCGGTGGTGTCCATGCATTAGCTAAAGCGTCTAAGGCTCCCTTAAATGCCGTTGGGTCGCTATCCTGGAAGTATCTTAGGGCTTCAATAGTAGCCTCACCAAAGCTGTTATAAGCTGGCTCCATCGGAATCTTGGTGAATGTACCATCCTCGTTTTTATTCACGATCAGGAAGCGATAACGTTCCCGGGCCGGGAGGTTTTGATAATCCGGATCATCTGCAAATTTGGAGTACTCATAGAGCTTAGGCAGCACTGCCAGCGTTCCAATTGCAGCAACGGTACGGACTGGATTCTTTTTAAATGATCTCAGCACCCGGTAAGTACCCTGTACTGCAGCATTATTGTATGGAACAAAGGACTCGATATCACGGGTTAGTGCTCCTCTACGGCTGAAGTTAACCGTTACTTCTCGCCCGGCATTCATGGCCTTTCGGATGTTCTCAGGTGTTATCTGGTTGCCCAGGATCTCCCGTTCAATTCTAGATGCTGCGATCCGCGGTGCATTCTCTGCGATATTCCCGATGCCTTCCAGGATATCAATTGGAGCTTTAAGGGCACGCACAACACCTTTTCCTACTCCTTTTGGTGAGAGTATCGGGTCTCTGGTCATTGAAGAAATGCTTTTATTAA
>CAKMKL010000018.1 GCA_927443375.1 uncultured Paenibacillus sp.
CGGACAATCCGAAAGCACCGCCGCAACGCAACGGAAGAATGTAGTTAATAGTGCTATCAACTGGGCTAAATCCGGCGGCATTGTAGCAATGACTTTTCATGAGAATCTGCCGGGCACTACGTATGATTGGGCTAATGTGCAGAAATCATTGACACAAGCAGAGTTCAACAAATATATAACACCAGGTACGGCACAATACAATGCACTGATCGCCGATCTCGATAAGGTTGCAGTTTCACTCAAAAGCCTGCGGGATGCAGGAGTCCCGGTACTATGGAGACCTTACCATGAGATGAACGGAAACTGGTTCTGGTGGGGAAAGAAGACCAACTTCGCCGGACTTTGGAATATTATGTATGACCGCTTTGTTAGCTATCATAAACTTAATAATCTGCTGTGGGTATGGAATCCCAACGCCCCGAATGCATGGTCTGATCCTTATGAGCTGACCTATCCTGGTGCGGATAAGGTCGATGTACTTGCAGCTGATATCTACAATAATGATTATATGAATAAATATTATGACAGCTTGGTTAGTCTGGCTGCCGGTAAACCGGTCGGTATCGGTGAGAATGGTGAGATGCCGAGTATAGCTAAGCTGCAGCTCTCCCAGAAGAATTACGTTTATATGATGAACTGGGGAAAAATGCTCTATGATAACAACAGCACGACTACAATCACAAGCTTTATGAATGACAGCTACACCCTGACCCGGGATGAATATAAGGCATGGACAGTCCCGGTCGCAACAGCTACGCCAACAGCTACGCCAACAGCTACACCAACAGCTACACCAACGGTAGCGCCGACAGCGACACCAACGGTAGCGCCAACGCCGACTCCTGTACCTGAAAATACATTGCAGGCACCGGTACCGCTGGTAAACGGACTTGCAGGCGAATATTTCAAGAATATTACGCTGTCCGGCACGCCTGTGCTGGTACGCAATGATAGTTTGCTTAATTTCAACTGGCGTCAGGCATCACCAGATGCTTCTTTGCCTGTAGATATTTTTTCCGTACGCTGGACCGGCCTGATTAAGCCTTCTTATAGTGAAACCTATCAATTCTATACAACATCGGATGATGGTATCCGTGTCTATGTGAATGGAACGGCCGTTATCGACAGCTGGATGAAGCAGAGCGGTACCGAGCGTACCGGAAGCATTGCCCTGAAAGCCGGACAGTATTATGACATAAAAGTAGAATATTATGAAAATGCCGGTGATGCCAATGTCCGTATGATGTGGCAGAGCCCAAGCCAGGCCAAAGTAACCGTTCCTTCAAGCGCATTGTTCCTGAAAAGCTCCTCATCATCTATAAGTAATGTAGAATCGTCAATGGTGACGAATTCGTTGGCCATGGTGCAGACAGTAGCAGTGTCGCCAACGCCGACAGCAACGCCAACGCCGACAGCAACGCCAACACCGGCAGTGGCACCAACGCCAACACCATCACCAACACCAACACCAACACCAACACCGGCGCCGACTCCGACAGCAACACCAGCACCTGCGGCCAACGGGCTGCAAGGGGAATATTTCAATAACATGCAGCTGGCGGGAACTCCCGCTGTAGTACGTACCGACGCGGTTCTTGACCTCAACTGGCGTCTTGGCTCGCCGGATGCGGCAATCGGAGTGGATTTCTTCTCCGTACGCTGGAGTGGTAAAATTAAGCCGCTGTATAGTGAAACGTATCAAATCTATACAACTTCAGATGACGGTGTGCGTGTCTGGGTTAATGGCAGTCTCATCATCGACAGCTGGGTGAAGCAGAGTGGAACCGAACGCATGGGAAGCATAAACCTGCAGGCAGGACAGTTATATGATATTAAAGTGGAATATTATGAGAACCAAGGGGATGCAAGAGCGAAGCTGATGTGGGAAAGCCCGAGTCAGTTAAAGGGTACAGTCCCGGCCAGCGCCTTATTCCTCCCTTCCGCTTCCTGAAATAAGCGATCTGCAGTCTGTTATATCACCGCCGTCACTGATGCTGGTTAAGCCGTTACAATACTAAATCCTCAAAAGTCTACCTATTAGGGCCCTGCTTACCAGCAGGGCTACTAAGCTATAGGCCTCCGTTGGCTGCAAAATGATTGTCCTGTTAAGGGAACCGTATTTGCTCCATATAAGGTTTAACGGCTGGAGAAAGGAGTTAACATTGAACACTAACCGCAAGTTCCGGCTCTTTACGACGATTTTGCCAATGATCTTCATTCTTTCTTTACTGCCCTGGTCGGAGGTACGCAGTCTTCCGGTTACCCGGACTGTGGTTACCCCGGCGGCAGTGAATACTCCGATCAATCCTAACGCTTCCCAGGAGGCGGCCGATTTGCTGGCCTATCTATCGAATCTCAGCGGCAACGGCATGATTTCAGGACAGCATGACTATCTGGAGAGTCCTGATGAATTCAACAATAAGCTGAAAAAGGCCACCGGGCAATCTGCCGTTTTGCATGGCTATGAGCTTGGAGCAATCAATAATCAGTCGGAATCTGCTATAGCGCGTCAGCGTAAGGCTGTGGTGAACAGTGCAATCAAATGGCATAAGGGTGGAGGTGTCGTAGCGATGACCTTTCATCAGAACCTGCCCGGTACTTCTCCGGAATGGGCCAATGTGCATATGAGTCTCAGCCAGGAGAAGTTTGATGCTTATGTGACCCCGGGAACAGCACAATATAAGAATCTTATTGCCGATATTGACGAGATTGCCGGGTATCTGGAAGATCTTCAGGATGCCGGAGTACCGGTTTTGTGGCGCCCTTATCATGAAATGAACGGAGACTGGTTCTGGTGGGGAAAAAAAGACAACTTCACTAAGCTCTGGGACATCATGTATAACCGTTTAACAAACACGCACAAGCTGAATAATCTGCTATGGGTATGGAACCCCAATGCACCTAATGAGTGGTCGGATAACTTTGAGCCATATTTTCCCGGTTCGGGAAAAGCAGACATTCTGGCGGCAGATATTTATAACAATGACTTCAAGCAGTCCTATTATGAGAATCTGCTGAAGCTGGCAGACGGAAAGCCTATCGGCATCGGGGAAAGCGGAGAGCTGCCAGACCCTGTTATATTGTCTCAAACCCAAAGTAAATGGGTATATACCATGACATGGGGGAAAATGCTGACAGAAAAAAACGATCTGCAGAAAATCAAAAATTTTATGAATGATAATTATATCGTTTCCCGCGACGGTTATATTATTATGCTCGCTAGTAATGTGAACACGAAACCTGCCGCTTCGATCAAGGGATTAAGGGCGCAATACTTCAATAATACTGACCTGTCCGGCGGAGCACAGCTGATCCGTAATGACAACAAGATTGACTTCAACTGGCATGGGGACTCTCCGGCAGTCGGCCTCGGGAAGGATCTCTTCTCGGTTCGCTGGACCGGAACGATCATGCCGATATATAGTGAGAAATATACATTTACGGCCTCTTCGGATGACGGAGTGCGGCTCTGGATTGACGGTAAGCTGGTGATTGACAGCTGGAAGAAGCAGAGTGGCGTCGGACGCGAGGGAAGCATCGAGCTTACCGCCGGAACCTCATATGATATTAAAGTAGAATACTATGAGAATCGCGGGGACGCCAACATCCGTTTATTGTGGAAGAGTGCCAGCCAGAAGCAGGGAATTATCCCCAAAAGTGCATTTACCCTCCCTAAGTAACCTAATCGATTCTTTACGACTTATGGGCAGACACCCCGGAAGAAAGCGAGGACAAAGGAATGAGGACTAAGAAAAAAACAACCAGACCTCTAAAGTTACTACTAAAATTTGCGGCTTTAACCATCTTGTTTCTTATGTCCGTTTCTGTCTTCGGAGATGATGGGACGAAGCGGGGCGAAGTGGAGGTAGACATGACTAAGTTGTCCTCAGCGGTTGATGCAGGTCCGGCTTTGCCGGACGGCAATGTACTGTGGCAGCTGGGGGAGCGTGATGGATCTGCCGGAGAATTTGCAGCTTCCGGTTCCTCAGACGCTAAAAAGATTTATAATGCTGTCTCTACCGCAGCCAAGGCGGCTGAGCTGAAAAGCGTTCCTTCGGGTCTGAGGGGAGACACCAACCCTGAATTGATTATTACGTATAATCTGAATAAGATCCCGGTGAACGGGGTCTTATTTCGCGTAAGTATTCTGGATGCATACAAATCCGTTCCGCAAATGAGTGTCTTCTCCAATCATCAGCTGTCAGGCATGATACAGATTGCCGGTGTTGCCGGTACGGACAGTAAATACACCTTCCGCAAAACGTATGAGCTCTATATCCCGAAGGAACAACTGGTGTTAGGCAGTAACGAGCTGAAGCTGCGGACTACACGCGGTATTTATTCTTCAAGTATGGAAGATAAATACGACTGGTGGACCTGGGATTCCTTAAGTCTCGAGTCGCTCAATGCTCCGATTAAGGAGCCGATTCACGGCAGCTATACACTGACCGGTACAATGGTCAACAACAAGCAGTTTTATTTTGATGAGGGTGCGGTTACTCATTTGCCTTACATCATGAAGTGGCTTGGCGTGGCTTACAGCGGCAACATTATGCGTACCAGCTGTGCCAGCGATGTCGGCCGCTCCTGCTCCAACATGGAGGATTATTACAAAGTTCTTAGGGATTACAATATGCAGTCGGTTGCCCTCTATCTGTACACGGGAGATATTAAGCTCAAAGCTGACGGCTCGCTGCCGGAAGAGGCAGAGAAGAAGCTGACTGATTACTTTAAGCAATACGGCTCTTACTTTCAGTATTATGAAGTAGATAATGAGCCAGGCCTGTTCAATCGTTCAAAAGCTGTCAATCTGGCGATTGCCGATTGGCTGAACAAGAAGGGCAAGACTATTGCCCCCCATTTGCAGACAGTGGCACCGGGCTGGGCTTACTGGCCGGGCTACAGCGCAGATTCCTGCGGCAATCAAAGGGGTACGGTCAAACAGTGCGGTGACCCTGACGGGTGGGAACGTGATCCGGAGCAGCGCAACGAGCTCGAAGAGGTAACCGATTTGACCAACGGGCATTCCTATGGGGAATCTTATATTTTCAGCAACGGAGGCAGCTTTACTGAGAACCTCAAGACCTTCGGCGGAGCTGCAGACGGGCTGGGTAAAAAAATGCTGACGACTGAATTCGGTACTTCGGATAGCCACGTGGATGCTTACCAGTATGGGGCTTCCGAGCCTACGGCAGCAGTGTTTGACCGGATTATGCGCGCCCATATCGGTTATGCGGATATGTTTGTGCAGCATGCCGCCTTTTTCAAAAACTTCAGTTTGTTTAAATACGGATTCAATCTGGAGGATCATGATCCGGCCAAGACAGAGATTTACTATACCAAAACCAGCGAGGATTCCCGTGTCAGTATCATGAGAAGGCTCAGTCTTGCTTATGCAACGCACGGTACCCCGTTAACCTATCAGATCACTAATAAGGATCAGCTGGCAGACAAACTTGTATACGTCCGTGCTGTAGACACCTCTACCCTTAAGCCCCTGGCAGGCAGCGGTGCAACCTCTAATAAACTGCTGATTAACTTTGTGAACTTTGAAGAGACAACGCAAAAGGTCTCCGTGAAGGTAACAATGCCGAAAAAAACAGTTTACGAAGGAGAACGGTTTGGCAACGGAGATACTTATGAGGAAGCCCGCACTTATATTTCAGGCAGAAGTGCAACACCTGTACTGGAATTTAACGAGACCCTTGCCCCGGGCGAGGCCGTGCAGTATATTCTGCAGCCCTCCTCAGAGGTAGCGGATTCAGCGCCGCAAGGCTTCAAAGCCGCGGCGATCAAAGGGTTATCCATGAAACTGAGCTGGCTGGAGGCCCCCGGAGCAAGTTATGAAGTGCTCCGGGCCAACGGCTCCGGCGGGGATCTGAAGGTTATTGCAACGGGAGTTCAAGAAACCGGATACATCGACAGCAGGCTGCAGGAAGGTATGCTTTACACCTATGCGGTAAGAGTTGCAGGTTCAGGTGTTATGTCTGAGAAAGTGCAGATTACGGCTACTGGCCTGGTTCCGCTTGACCGGACCGAATGGAAAGTGTCATCCAATGTCAATACCGAAGCCTCGAATCCGGCAAGTGCTATAGACGGGGACCGGCGTACACGCTGGGACACCGGCAAACATCAGGCCTCGGGAGAATACTTTCAGATTGACCTTGGCAAAGAGCATGCCGTAGAGGCTGTAGAGCTGGACTATTCTTTGTCCTCCTATGACTATCCGCGTGGTTATGAGCTTTATGTATCTAATGATGCGGCGAACTGGAAGCTGGCGGTTAGGGGGAGGGGGCAGCTGAACAGCACCAAGATTAGCTTTTCCCAAGTCAAAGCCCGCTATATCAGGATTTTACAGACAGGGTCCGGCGGCAACTACTGGTCCATTCAGGAGATGCAGGTTTACTCAAGAGAATAATACGCTCGATGGGCAGAGAAACGCTGCTTATTAAGGAAGACCCAGCTATATTCATGGCCGGGTTTTTTTGCATTGGGGGAAATATTCCGACCTAGAGGGGACCGTACACGAAAACGATGTATGTTGCTACAGAGTTTGTGCATTCTAAATGCAGTATGGACCGGTTGTCCCAAAAAAAACATAATTCTCGACACGATTCGGGATGCCGGAATATTTGCGCTTGTGGTCATTTTATTCGAAGGAGGAATGCAGACCAGCATAAAGGATATCAGGCCGGTTATGGCTTCCGCATTGTCCCTGGCCACGATAGGGGTGCTGCTGACGACTGTCATTGTAATGGGGTTCAATAAGGGAATCGTTACGCCGCACGGCAGCACCGTGATCCTCCCCGGAGATACCGTTTATGTGCTGAGTCCTAAGGCTAAACGCGAGGAGATGCGGGCGGTATTCCGGAGCGGAAAAGGAATAGCAGCGAAAACATATATTCCTCCGGTGTAACAAATATGCCAATAATGTTATGTTTTATTCCATAGTCAGGTAATTTGTGTCAATATAGGTGCGTTTGGATTAATGTGACACAGATAACAGGTTTCTAAAAGGAGGTATGCTAGAATTTGCAGCAACAAAATCGTAAAATGCCTTGCAGGCAGCCTACTTTTATGTTATATTGTATATAGATTTAGAACAAGTCTAAATACAATAACAAATAATTAAACCATAGGAGGTTATTTAGAATGAGTACTCACGTAAAGAACCAGACAGAACTGCACGCTGCTTTGAACCGCCAAACCGCGAACTGGAGCCTGCTTGGAGTGAAATTGCATCACTATCACTGGTATGTGAGCGGAGCACAATTTTTTACTCTGCATGCTAAATTCGAAGAACTCTACACTGAAGCTGCCACTTATGTGGACGACCTGGCTGAGCGGTTGCTCGCTATTGGCGGCAAACCGGCCTCTACGATGACACAGTATTTGGCCCTCTCTGAACTGAAGGAAGCTGCCGGCAGTGAAAACCCCAAAGAAATGGTTGCCCAGCTCGTTAAAGACTTCGCGCATGTCTCCGAAGAGCTGAAGAACGCCATCTCGGCTGCGGAAGAACTTAGCGATCAACCGACTGCCGATCTGTTGATTGGCATCAGAAGCAGTGTCGAGAAGCATACCTGGATGCTGAATGCTTATCTGGCGTAAGGAGATACTATAAACTGAAGTCTAGGCCTGCAGCCCGTTGTACGGATTGCAGGAAGCAAAGAGTGCCCGTGCGATGACCGCACGGGCACTCTTTGTTCAGACGATTCGCTGAGAAGTCATCATTTGATAAATACACCGCCAAACGGCAGCGCCTCGCGCAGAAACCGTTTAATAATACCGTCCTCGTTATTATCCCGCTCGAAGCGGCGGCTCTGGCGTCCAGCCTGAAACAGCACAGGTCCATGGCCTGTCATCTTCCAGTGATAGCTCATATGCTGGCTGGCCAGATGATTTCCGTACACGGTCAGCTCAAGCTTGGCATTCTCCGGATAGGCTATAATACTGCCTGCGTCGACGTAGAGCGGATCGGAGGGATGAAGCTCGGCTTCGCACACCGTTCCTTCCGTCAGTATACCAATGCTCCCTTTGCCGGCGAATTTGACTTTGACAATGTCGCGGGTAACCAGCATATTCTTCATGCTCAGCACCCGCGTCTGCATCGTGATTCCTTTACTGTAGAAGAAGAGATGCCTGAAATCATAGAGCAGATCGCTTTTACCGTTCAACTGCAAGGTTTTGACCCGGTAGCCGGGAGGCAGTGCTGCTACAAACCGGCAGGGGCCGGACATATCCGAACGGATCAGCTTGCGCTTGCGGTACATGCCTTTGACGTCCATCAGCCGGTCTGCCCGTCCTGATGAGGGACCCTGATAGGCGATAATTTGCTGGGGATGCAACACATGAACCTCTTCATTCTCCCCGACAGTAAAAGCAACGGCCTGTCCGCTGCCGCTGTCGCCTTCATCCTGGACATCGACGTTCATCGTACACACTCCTTCATATTAGAGAGATGGCAGGCTGTTATCGCAACCGGTCCCCTCTTCTTGAGCGGTGGCGCATGGTAAAGCGCAGCAGCCGGATAATGAGGAAATAACCAAGAATAAGGGCGAACCCGGTAATTACCGTAACCTTTATCCGGTTATAGTAGTTCTCACGCGCAGTGCGGTCATTTTTCAGCTCGTCAACCACAAGGCTTAACTGGCGGTTCTGCTCCTGGAGTGCCTCGTTCTGGGAACGGTACGCTTCCATTTGCTCCTGGGTCTGTCCCAGTGCGTCTACTGTCTCACTGAGCTCATCTTTGGTCTGCTGAAGCTCCTCAACTGTCTCCTGGTAGTTTTCCTGCAATTGATTCACTTCACCGGGCAGTTCTGAGAAGTTCTGCAAGCCTTTATATAAATCACTGAAATAATTGGCTTCTGCTGCCGGAGCCGGGAAGTAAGCGGAAATTCCAAGCAGCAGCAGAGCCGAACCAAGCAGCTTCATCCATAGGTTTGATAAGTGCCTTTTTCTATTCATCTTATTCACCGCCTGTATAGGTTCAACCTGCTCTTATTTTAACATAGAGCTGTATTTATAGGCATTAATCAACGAGGTTTGACATCATTTGGCGCCTAGCGGAAGATCACCGCATAACTTGCGGCCGCCGGTACTTAAGCATTTTTACCCTGCCGCTGACAGCAGTAACCATAGAGTAATACAGCACTGCGGACTGGCAGGTTTCATTTTGGCTACCTTGCAGCAGGAATATAACGTATACTTTGAACGGGAAGGGGCTGAGGATATGAATAAATGGCTGAAAACGCTGTTGTTTCTGGCCGGGTCGGCGCTATTGACACGCTTAATTCCATTTTCATCGTTATTCCGCAATCTGGATACGATGTTCCATGAATTCGGGCATGCGCTGATGACCCTGCTTCTCTCAGGCGATGTGCTGAGAATCGAGCTGTATGCGGATCACAGCGGTGTGACGTATTCTGCGGTTGAAGCCGGTCTAAGACCGGTGCTGGTGTCGTTGTCAGGATATCCGCTGGCCTCCTTATTCTCCCTGCTGCTGTTTTATTTGTACAGCAGGGGACGAGTGCGGTGGGGGCTGCTGCTGTCTGCTGCTGTGGCGCTGATTATGCTGGTGCTGTATGTCAGGGGCGCCTTCGGTATTCTGTGGCTCAGCGGTTTGATCGCACTCAATCTGGCAATGGTGTTCCTGTGGCCCAGGGCAAGCAAATATTACTACTTGTTTCTGGCCTTTCTGACCCTGGAGGAATCTGTAATGGGCACACTGTATCTCCTGTCAGCTTCACTGCTGACCCCGCCCCGTGCAGGGGATGCTGCTAATTTAGCCGGATTAACACCTTTGCCTGCTATATTCTGGGCGTTGATCTTTGTTCTTTTTTCATTCCTTTGCGCGAAGTGGTCTCTGGGATATTTTTTCAGGCAGGAACGTTTGCAGAAACAAAGGGGCAGCAGGTAGGAATCATCCGTTTCGTCAGGTTTAGACAAAAACTCATATTTAGTAAAGAGACAATCCACATTTAAAGTAGATTGTCTCTTTTTTTGTCGATAATATAGATGCGAACATACATTCCATGACAAGGAGTTGTCCGCCATTATTGGTACATTAATAGAAGAACCAAAAAAAGAAAGAGGTGGAAATATGCAAGCAAGTATCCAGCCCATATTTACATGGAGCCGCAACCGTGTTTTTGCAGGAGTTTCCCAAAGTTTAGTGTTGCTTGTGGAATGGAAAGGCCTTAACCAGCGTGAGGAGCCCCGCAAGAAAAGCCGCAAACTGCTGGCCCGGGAAATCGAGCTGCGCATATGGCTTGAAGCCCACATAACATTTACAGGAGCTTATGGCTGCATCACTGAAGCAGGAGAAGGCAGATCGCTGCTGCTGAAGCTGGGAAAGATCCATTCCGGATCCCGTAAATTCATCTGTCTTGAATTTAAAACTGAAGCTATGCCTGCCGGGATCCATGAAGCACTCTGGCTGCAATGGCAATACAGACAACCTCCTGTGGAGCGGATAAGAGAGCTTCCGCTGCAAAAGCTGGGACTGGAATATACGCATCATACCGATGTGCTGGGTAATGGCAGCAGCTTTCATGTTGAGAAGCATATGGAGCTGCTCAGAACAGTGAAAGTACTGGAGGAAGCAGCTTTGCTGCGTACGCTTAACGCGGATCCGTTACTGTCCGAGAAATTGCGGAGACAGGCAGATAAACTGCTGCTGCTTGCGGCGCGCTCTGGTGATATGCAGCTGGTGAAGGAGGCGGAGATGGTGTATAGACAGCTCGAAGCTTAACTCAGCTGCATATTGTGAAGGGGCGAACGAAGCAGAATATCATTTGAATAACTGAAACATACATAATAGCACAACCCGAACTCTCTTTCTCGATCATTTGACAACTCATGTAATATATATGTGTGGTAATGTAGTAAAATAGTTCTATTATATTATCTTAATTCGGTTATTACATTATTAGTTGTAGATATATATAACTAATTCATTTAAAATAATGGGTCTATTTTACCATATATCAAGGGGAACTGAACAATGACAGACCGATTAATCCGGCTGATGCGCATTATCACACTAGTGCAAGCTAAACCTGGAATCCTGGCACGTGAGCTGGCGGAGCGCTGCGGCAACAGTGAAAGAACGATATATCGGGATATGGACGCGCTAAGCGCAATGCATATCCCGATTACCCATATGGGGCATGGGAAGGGATATGCGTTTATCGGTAATTTTGCATTGTTCCCTTTAGATCTGACGGATAGCGAGGCGGCTGCATTTTCCCAGCTGCGCAATGTGATGGAAGACATCAAGTCTTTGCTGCCGGCTGAATTTGAAAATGCCTATGAAAAAATAATGGCTGCACATTATAAACAGAATGCAGAAAGGAAAGAAAAAATGGAAAGCGTCACAAAAGAAGCCGGGAATCTTTGGACGGAACGGAGTTCAATGGAGATCGGGCAATCGGCTTTTTTAACGGAAATATTGTCCGCTGTGATGAAACAAAACAGCTTTCAGGCGGACTACTGCGAGAATGCAAATGAGGAAAGAGGGATACGGATTGATCCGTACTGCCTTGTTCCGCTGGAGAACCGGATCTATGTGATCGGCTTATGCCACAGGTTCGGGAGGATCCGGGCTTTTCATGTTAACGGTTTTTCCAATGTCACCCTGCTGAATAACTGGTTTTCAAAAGAGCGGTTTGATTTACAGTCCTTTATGTCGCAGAAATGGAGCCTTGATCCGGACAGCCTGCAGATAGAGTTCAGAATCAGATTTTCCGAACGGATGATGGACAGAATCAAATATGAAGAGCTGATGGTAAAACCAAGTAAAGTTGACCGCCAGAACTGCTGCCTGCACTTTAAAGTAGCCATCGAACAAGATATCGGTTTTGTCCGCTGGATCATGAGGTTTGAGGAGGAAGCGGAGATTTTGGAGCCGTTTTATTACCGGGACGTGTTGAAATATCATATGGAAAGATGGCTGATGTTATACAAATAACACAGGATGTTACAGGAAATATTCCTGTTTCATCATTATTAAACCATCTAAATTCATCGGGTTAGTTAATCTGACAAATTTTTCTTGTCTACTGTAAAATTCTATAGTAATGTTATACATTGAATAACAAATATCTTGATTAAACCCTAATTTATATCATAGAATGTCAGATTAGAGTCATAATATCTAACTTTTTAAGGATTTTTTATCCTCCCATTTGACCTTTGTTCAATTTTTAGTAGAAGGAGGTTTCATCATGATCCAGCCAATTCTGAAAATTGAGGATTTGCATACCCATTTTTTTACCGACCGCGGTGAAGTGCCTGCCGTTGACGGCGTTGACCTGTACATCAATCCGGGGGAGGTTCTTGGCGTGGTTGGCGAATCCGGCTGCGGTAAAAGTGTGACCTCATTGTCTATCCTGAAGCTGGTTCCGAACCCGCCAGGGAAGATTGTGGGCGGCCGTATCCTATTAAAAGGTCAGAATATCGTCCCGCTTAAGGAAAAAGAGATGCGTAAAATCCGTGGTGATTCCGTATCGATGATATTTCAGGAGCCGATGACCTCGCTCAACCCGCTGTTTACAGCCGGGCAGCAAATTATTGAAACGGTGCGGCTGCACCGCGGCTTGTCCAAAAAAGAAGCACGGGAGCATGCGGTCGAGATGCTGCGCAAAGTCGGCATTCCGCGTCCGGAGGCTATTATTGATGAGTATCCGCATCAATTGTCAGGGGGGATGCGCCAGCGGGTGATGATCGCGATGTCGATATCCTGCAGTCCGGAGCTGCTGATTGCCGATGAGCCGACTACGGCGCTGGATGTAACCATTCAAGCGCAGATTCTGGATCTGATCCGTCGTTTGAACGAAGAACAGGGAACAGCTGTGATGCTGATTACCCACGATCTTGGCGTTGTTGCGGAAATGTGCCACCGGGTTGCTGTCATGTATGCAGGTAAGGTGGTTGAAGAGGGCAGTGTACGTGATATTTTCAAGAATCCGCTGCATCCGTATACCCGCGGCCTGATAGAGTCCGTGCCGCGGATGAATGAGACCCGGGAACGGCTCTATTCGATCCCCGGCAATGTGCCGATTCTCAGCACGGAGATGCAGGGCTGCCGGTTCGCTCCCCGTTGTGCGAATGTAATGGATGTCTGCCGTGAGTCGCTTCCGCAGCTTACCCTGCAGGAGGAGCAGCATAGCTGCAGATGCTGGCTGCATGAAGCCAGTCAGGAGGAGGCAGTGGTATGAACGAAAGCCTGCTTGAGGTTAAGAACCTCAAAAAGTATTATCCGATCAACAAGGGATTCTTCAATAAAACGCAGGGCTTCGTCAAAGCTGTAGATGATATCTCGTTCTCGGTAAACAAAGGCGAAACCTTTGGTCTGGTAGGGGAGAGCGGCTGCGGCAAATCGACAACCGGGCGTTCGCTGCTGCGGCTGATAGAGCCGACAGCAGGCGAAATCTGGTTTGAAGGCCAGGACATCACGAAGCTGTCGATGGAAGAAATGCGCAGGCGCCGCCGGGAAATGCAGATTGTGTTTCAGGATCCGTTTTCCTCACTGGATCCGCGAAATACGGTACAGCGGATTCTGGAAGAGCCGATGATCGTTCACGGTGTAGGCGATGCTAAGCAGCGGAGGGCTGCTGTGGAGCGGCTGGCTGACGTTGTTGGTCTTGCCAATGCGCATCTGCAGCGGTATCCGCATCAATTCTCAGGCGGACAACGCCAGCGGATCGGGATTGCCAGGGCACTAGCTCTGCAGCCTAAACTGATTATCGCCGACGAACCAGTGTCTGCACTGGATGTTTCCATCCAGTCACAGGTGATCAATCTGATGCAGGATTTACAGCGGGAATTCGGATTGACCTACATATTTATTGCCCATGATCTTAGCGTAGTGAAGCACATCTGCGACCGGGTTGCTGTAATGTACCTGGGACGGATCGTGGAGGTTACGGATAAGCATAAGCTGTATGACGAACCGCAGCATCCTTATACACAGGCACTGCTCTCGGCGGTTCCCGAACCGGATCCCGATATCCGCAAGGAACGGGTAATTCTGCAGGGCGAAGTGCCGAGTCCGGCCAATGCGCCGGTCGGCTGTGCTTTTAATACCCGGTGTCCGCGGGTGATGGATGTATGCCGGAATGTAAGGCCGCCGCTGCTTGAGACCGGAGCAGGACATTTAACAGCCTGCCATCTCTATGACGGAGAGGCCAATGTCCGGCTGGCCTAGATGAAGACAACACAACAACATCAATTTAAGATGAACTAGATAAACTATATAGATTGAACTTGTGATTTTTCTGTTTCGGGATTGGCCGTGACTACAGAGAATATTTGGACTTCCGGCCGCTGTTGTCTGCAGATTTCTTGATTCTATACCGCTGTTCACGGTGGAAATCCCCAGACAAAGGCGG
>CAKMKL010000019.1 GCA_927443375.1 uncultured Paenibacillus sp.
CGGTCCATCCTCCTTTGGAGATTGGCCCGGGCTGTTGCTGTATCATGCGAGCCTCCCCTTTGTTGCAGAAAAGAGGGTAATTATAGATAGCGGCCACTTCACCCGAATCACTTCGAGAAAATAACCGACCGGAACTATCTAGAAAGAGCGATTGCTCATTTTGAAACATCTGACGAGAATTTGCATTCTCAAGATGAATTTCTAAAGCGTTCAAGACGCTGTGAAAATCATCCGTTTTGGATCTCACCGAAGTGATCTCCAGATACTCACTCGTTGTTCAGTTTTCAAAGATCAAATTCTCTACTGTTTAGCCGCAACAAAAGCGACTAGATTAATAATATATCATGTTGTTCAAGATAATGCAACTATAAATTTAAACTTCCTCAAAATACGATTCGCAGAATTCGCTGAGTACAAAGGAAGACAATATATAGAACCTAACTTTCAAACGCGGAAAAGAACAGAAAGACTATCTCCCATGGGAAATAGTCTTTCTGTAATGTATAAACTGAATTATTTTAACGGATAAAACCCTTGCAATACATCACGCATTTCCTGCTTGATATTAATATCCGGACGTTTTTCTTTAGCCAAGGTTTCTGCCTCTTCCACCGTTGAAGCCAAACCAAGCTCCAAGAGAACTCCCGTAGCTACCGTCCCTGTACGATTACGTCCACCCGCACAATGGAAATACACGGTTTTTCCGCTTTTCACTGCTGCTGTAACCGCCTGAATCGCTGCTTGAACTGAATTCTCCTGGCCGCTCTCATCCTCCACAATCGGAAAATGGTGACGCGTTACTTTGGCAGGGAAGCCTTCTGCCTCCGTACCATTATCTCTTAAGTCAAACACATCAGAAATCTCCTGCTCTTGAAGAGCTTCAAGCAGTGCATTTTCTCCGCCGATATATACTTTACCTGGAATCAGCTCATGATAATTTGCCATTATAGTTCTCCCCTATGTCTTTGTTGTACCTCGATTACTTTCCGGTTTCCGCAAAATGCTTAATGCGCTCGCCCACTTGGTCACGCACCCGCTGGAAGACAGCCCACTTCTCTTCATCCGTTCCTTGCGCTTTGGCAGGATCATCAAATCCCCAGTGCTCACGTTTTACCTTCGGCGGTGTAACTGGACATTTATCAGCAGCATCTCCGCATAGTGTAATCACGAGGTCTGCATTATTAAGCAGCTGGGGATCAATAATATCTGAGGTTTGACCTGTAATATCAATACCCACTTCATTCATAGCCTGCACGGCTTTTGGGTTTAGACCGTGAGCTTCAATGCCCGCACTGTACACATTCCACTCGTCACTCAGGTATTTCTTAGCCCAGCCTTCAGCCATCTGGCTCCGGCAGGAATTTCCTGTACACAAAAAGTAAATGCTTTTCTTATCCATGATTGATAGTCTCCTTTGGTTTTAAAATAGGTTCAAGGTTATATATAATCCGAGCAGTGTGATGAAGAGCGTGGGAATCGTCAGAATAATACCTGTTTTGAAATACGTTCCCCAGGATATTTTCACCCCTTTGGTGGACAGCACATGGAGCCACAGCAAGGTGGCCAGTGAACCGATTGGTGTAATCTTCGGACCTAAGTCAGAACCGATGACATTCGCATAAATCAAAGCCTCTTTAATCAGTCCTGACGTATGCGTAGCATCAATGGCCAGGGCGTCTATCATTACAGTAGGCATGTTATTCATAATTGAGGAGATCACAGCGGCAATAAAGCCCATCCCCATCGTAGCGGCGAACAGCCCCTGATCAGACACCGCCTGAATCACATCAGCAAGGACGTCCGTCAGCCCTGCATTGCGCAGACCATACACGACAACATACATTCCAATGGAAAAGAATACAATTGCCCAAGGCGCCCCCTTCACCACTTCCATCGTGGGAACGTAAGGGCTTCTTCTTGCCATCAGCAGGAAAAAGATTGCGATAACCCCGGCCACCACGGACACCGGAATATTCAGGAACTCACTAACGAAGTATCCAACCAGCAGAACCGCCAGTACCCACCAGGATAGCTTGAACATTTTCTTATCTTTGATTGCTTCTTCCGGATTTTTCAGCTGGGAGCTGTCAAATGTAACAGGGATGCTTTTACGGAAAAAGAAGTACAGAACCAGAATACTTGCGCCTAAAGAAAACAAAGTAGGCATTAGCATCCGGCCAGCGTATTCCATAAAGGTGACCCCGAAAAAGTCCGCTGATACGATATTGACCAGATTGCTTACAACCAGCGGCAAAGACGTAGTATCTGCAATGAACCCGCTGGCAATGATGAACGGAAAGACTTTTTTCTCATCAAAGTTGAGTGCACGGACCATCGCCAGCACAATCGGAGTTAAGATAAGCGCCGCACCGTCATTGGCAAAAAACGCGGATACAATGGCCCCAAGTACGGTGACATAGACAAACATCCGTATTCCGTTACCTCGGGCAGCTCTGGCCATATGTAGGGCAGCCCACTCAAAAAAACCGATTTTATCCAGGATCAGGGAGATCAGTATGATTGCAACAAAGGCCAGGGTGGCATTCCATACAATCAAGGTGACATCCAGAACATCGTCAAAGCTGACAACACCCGCAAACAAAGCGATGATCGCCCCGCCACAGGCCGACCAGCCTATGGACAAATTCCGGGGCTGCCAAATGACAAATATTAAGGTAACAACAAAAATGAAACTTGCTAAAAATACCGAAACCAATCTGCTAACCTCCATTTAATCACATGAAATTCTTAAACCTTTCTTATCGAGCTCTTCCAATTGATGATCTTGTGAAGGAACGAAGGCTATCAGATTCTGAATCAGTTCATACTGGACGCTATTTGGATTGACCGAGTAAAAAATCCACTGGCCTTTCCGGTTCTCTTTTACCAGGCCTGCATCTTTTAATTTCCGCAAATGCTGGCTTACCGATGGCTGACTCATCTTAAAAATCTCAACCAGCTCGCATACACAGCATTCCCGCTTTTCCAGAAGCTTCATCATCGTTAGCCTGGTTTTATCACCCAGAAGCTTTAAAATCTGCGAGACTTCATCTAACTCATCCATATTTAAGCCCATCTTCAGTCCCCCTTCCACTTCATCAGTATATAACTATACGCTTATATGAACAAGCAGGAATATGTATCTTATATTTAACTTGCATTTTGCAACTATTTTGGTTTATAACATAACTATGAGGTGAAGAAAATCATGGAAACACCCCGGGAATTATTTCAAATTATGACCCGCCGTTTAGGATTATTGAATAAAGACTGCTGCAGCGTAGGCGGATGTAATCTCTCCACGACCCAGAGCCATCTGCTCTATGAAATCGGCCGGAGCCAGAGTCCCTCCATGCAGCAGATCGCTGAAACACTCGGAACCGACATTACTACTTTTAGCCGGCAGGTACAGTCCTTGATCAAAATGAATCTGGTTAAAAAGATGCCTGACAAGGCTGATCGAAGAGTCTATATCCTCTCGCTTACCCCCGAAGGGCAAATGGCCGCTGCCACAATTGATCAACAAATGAATGATTATCTGAACGAAGCTTTTTCGAACATGAGGGAATTTGAAGTAGAAACTTTACTGCGGTCCATTAAGCTGTTCAACGAAGCTATGGGGAAATCCAGCAATTGCTGCGCACCTGTAAAAGGCTGATTTCTCTTAGTAATTTTCCAGGAGGAGTATTAGGATGATGGAGACACTTACTGTTCGGCACGCAACCTTAGAGGATAAGGGAAGTATCCTTCGCATCTATAACCAGGGCATCGAGGATCGGATTGCTACACTTGAGACCGAAACAAAAGATTCCTCCTATATGGAAGCATGGTTTCATGATCACCAGGGACGCTTTAGCGTTCTAGTGGCGGAAAAAGAAGGGGAAGTTGTTGGTTGGGCCTCGCTTAACCCTTACTCCCACCGCTGCGCCTATAAAGGTGTGGCCGACCTCTCTGTTTACATTGATCGCGGCTTTCGCGGGCTGGGTGTAGGCAGCACTCTCTTGGACGCCTTAGAAACAGCAGCAAAAGAACATGAATTTTATAAAATTGTTCTTTTCACCTTCCCTTTCAATCAAGGAGGCCAAGGATTATATCAGAAAATGGGTTACCGTCAGGTTGGAGTGTTTGAAAAGCAGGGTGTTATGGATGGGAAATTTATTGATGTGATGATTATGGAGAAATTACTGACAAAACCCGTTGATGAACATTTCACGGGATATGCCCTAAATGAATTCCTGGAGTAAGCGTAGAATACAGCTATAAAATAAACGGAAAGCCGTCGAGGACCGGGGGCGTCCCCTGGTTCCAACGGCTCTTCTCTGTATATAGTTAGCTGTGACGGGAATTGTTGGCTAATATATGGAGAAATGAGGTGGCCTGCGACGGGTTTATTCCCGTCCGGCCCCCCGCTGCCGCATCCCCTCGAACAGCAGAATCGTTGCTGCCATCGCCGCGTTCAATGATTCGGCCCGGCCGGCCATCGGGATAATGATGCTTTTGTCGACGATCGCTGCCGTTTCCGGGGAGATGCCTTTACCCTCGCTGCCGATCAGAAGCCACTGGCTGCCGCGGAAATCATGGGTATAGCAGGAGTCCTCTCCGGTCAGCGAAGTGCTGACGAGAAGTGCGCCGCGTTCCCGCGCCTGCGGAAGAACCCCACTTAAATCCCCCTCCACTACCGGGAGATGGAACATCGAGCCCATCGAGGAGCGGATGGTCTTCGGGTTGTACAGATCCGCGCATCCCTGGCCGAGAATGACTCCGTCTGCACCTGCCGCATCCGCACTGCGGATGATCGTGCCCACATTGCCCGGGTCCTGGACACCGTCCAGCACAACAACCAGGCTGTCCGGCTTCGCCAGGATACCCTCCATGCCCTGCTGCTCTTTGCGGACAACAGCAAACACCGGCTGCGGGGTATTCGTGCTGCTGCACTTAGCGATGACTGCCGCTGAGACACCAATGACCTCCATGCCCTGCACGGCCTGAAGGTGAGCCTTCAGCTCGGACGGCATGCCTTTGTCGAGATCATAGGCCAGGATTTCCACCTCGGCTTCAGCCAGCAGCGCCTCCTGCACGAGGTGGATACCTTCCACGATATATTTGCCGGTCTTGTCGCGGTACTTCTTCTCCTGCAGCCCGGCCCATTCCTTCACCCGCGTATTTTGCGCAGATATAATTTCCATGAGGTCCTACCTTTCTATTCTACATTCAACCTACTGATAAGCCATTTCCAGCTTCGTCAGATGCTCCTTGCGCCCGACAATGACGAGTACATCGCCTTCGCTGAGCCGGTCTTCAGCCCGCGGAGAAATGTTCATCTCCTCGCCCCGGCGGATCGCCATGACGTTACAGCCGTATTTGGCGCGAATATTCAGCTCCTGGAGATTTTTTCCCAGCATCGGCTTCGGCACTTTCATATCCAGAATGCTATAATCCGGCGACAGCTCGATATAATCCAGGATGTTCGGCGAAGCCAGATGATGCGCCACCCGCATGCCCATATCCCGTTCGGGATAGATAACTTTGTCCGCACCAATCTTACTTAATACCTTGCCGTGCAGCTCGCTTTTGGCCTTGACCAGAATTGCCGGCACCCCAAGATCCTTCAGGATCAAAGTCGTAAGGATGCTGGCTTGAATATCCTCTCCGATTGCCACAACCACAACATCGAAGTTGCGGATGCCCAGCGCGCGCAGCGCTTCCTCATCGGTGGAATCTGCGGATACGGCATGGGTTACAATACCGGAGATTTCCTGGGTACGCTGCTCATCGGCATCTATCGCCAGTACATCAAATCCCATCCCGCTGAGCGCCTTGGCCACACTTGAGCCGAAGCGTCCCATTCCGATGACGGCATATTGTTTTTTGGCCATGTCCGTGTACCTCCCAGAAGCTTTTTTTCGTTTCAAACAGTATAGCATATGGTCATCTAAACTTGAATTTTCACCGCAGCCGCAGGGTACATTAGTACAGGGCGTTTAAGCTTACTTACAGAGTAAAACATTGAGGAGGTTAATGATGCCGGTTACCATCGATTTGCGCCAGGCTGTTCTCCATAAAGTGCACGGCCAGTCCGAAGAGGATCTGCGGGCTATGATTGAAGGCTCCGTAGACGGACCTGAAGCTGCGCTTCCAGGACTGGGTGTGATGTTCGAATTGGTCTGGAAAGACCTTGAAAAGGCCAAGCAGGACCGTGTCATTTCTATGCTGCATAGACATCTGGAAGAAATGACTCCCGGATCGATTATGTCCTGAGCAGGTGCATATGTACAAAACCTCCGCTACCCGGAATGCGGCTGCACTCCAGGGGGGCGGAGGTTTTTCGTTAAGATGGCAGCCCGGGATTACATCTCCTTCAGCTTACTGCCGTTTACTCAAGGAGCTGTTTCCAGGAATTTTGCGGTCGGATTCTTCTCCATAGCGGTACGCATCGCGTATTCATTCTCGAACAGCACGACATAGTTCCCCTTCTTGTCCGTCACCAGCGTAGAGTTGATGCGGAACTTGGCAGGGTCCGGTTTGTTCTCGTCCACGATCCAGCGTGCGAACTGGTAGCTCATCCGCTGAAGCTGAACGTCCACGCCATATTCGCCCTTCATCCGGTACTCGAAGACTTCGAACTGCAGCTGCCCCACAACACCCAGCAGAATATCGTCGAAGTTGACCGTACGGAACACCTGAATCATACCTTCTTCCGTCAGCTGGTCAATCCCCTTCTGAAACTGCTTCGATTTTAGTGCATTTTTGATGCTCACTTTGGAGAAAATCTCCGGTGAGAAGGTCGGCAGCTCATCAAATTCCATATCACCAGCTTGACTAAGCGTGTCGCCGATCCGGAAAATCCCCGGGTCAAACAGCCCGATAATGTCACCCGGATAAGCTTCCTCGACAATATCGCGGTCCTGCGCCAGGAATTGCTGCGGCTGGGAAAGCTTGATATCCTTGCCTGCCCGGACATGCTTCACGCTCATGCCGCGCTCGAACTTGCCGGACACAATCCGCAGGAAAGCGATACGGTCGCGGTGTGCCGGATTCATGTTGGCCTGGATTTTGAACACGTAGCCGGTAAATTTCTCATTAGTCGGTTCAATCGGACCGGCCGTGCTGCGGCGCGGTTCCGGCTTCGGTGCCAGCTCCAGGAAGTTATCAAGGAACGTCTGCACTCCGAAATTATTGATAGCACTGCCGAAGAAGACCGGAGTCAGCTCCCCGCGCAGTACCTTCTCATAGTCAAAGGCATCGCCTGCCACATCCAGCAGCTCCAGGTCTTGGCACAGCTGGTCATGCAGATATTCTCCGGCCATCTCACGGATGATCGGGTCGCGGTAGCTCTCCACCTTCTGAACCTTGATCACAGAGTGATCGTCACCCTGGAACAGCTCCACCTGATTCTTCATCCGGTCATAGACCCCGCACAGCTCACGTCCGCTGCCGATTGGCCAGTTCAT
>CAKMKL010000020.1 GCA_927443375.1 uncultured Paenibacillus sp.
CCAAACATTCTCTGTAGTCTCGACTAATCCCAAAAAATAAGAATTACAAGTTCAATATATATAGTCATTAATTGGAGGTGAACCGTTTGGGCGGCACAATAAGTCACAAGCATACAGCCATTTTGGATGCCGCGTATGAACTTTTTGGTTCGGAAGGCTTCTACGAGACGAAGATGTCGGAAGTGGCAGAACGTGCGGGAATTGCCAAGGGCACGGTTTATTTATATTTCAAAAGCAAGGAAGAGCTGTTCATGGCCGTCACACGCCGTGACTGTGAGGACTTCCTCCAGCGGCTTGAAAAGCTGCTGCAGGCTTGCAGCACCCTCGCGGATAAGCTGTCGGCCATTGCCGGACATCACCTGCTGTACTATTATGAGCGTAAGCAGCATACTAAACTGTTCTTCCGGGCCCCTAATAACAATCCGGAGCTGATGGCGTACATGACCCGCTTCATGGAAGAATACATGCAGTCTGTAATGAAGGTTATGCAGGAGAGCGGTGCCGCCGAACCGGAGCTGCTGGCAGAGTCTTATATCGGCATGCTGGACAGGCTGAAGATGGATATTATGCTGCGTCCCGGTTTTTCGGAGGCGGATGCGCATAAGCGGGCAGAATTTGCTGCAGGACTCTTTATCCACGGCGCATTAGGCAGCCAGAATGTGCCGGCGGTACATACCCTGCATGAAGATCATCAAGAAGAAGCGTAACCAAATATAAGGCAAGCGAGGACTAAGCATGAATATTATGACTGTGGAGCATCTATCCAAAAGCTATGGAGAGAAAACATTGTTCCAGGATGCATCGTTCGGGATGGATGACAGGGATAAGATCGGCGTTATCGGTGTGAATGGAACAGGGAAATCCACCTTTCTGAAAATTATCGCAGGTTTGGATACTGCCGATGAAGGACAAATCGCGATCGGCAATGATGTGCGGGTGCAGTACCTGGCGCAGAATCCGCCATACGACCCGGACAATACCGTGCTGCAGCAGGTGTTTGCCGGGGATGATCCGGACCTTCGTACGATGCGTGAATATATGGAGATCCTGGCTGAGCTCGATAAGAGCCCAGGCAATGCAGAACTTGAAGCTGCAATGGTCCGGATTGGTCACAAGATTGACGCAGCCGGTATCTGGCATCTGGAGAGCGAAGCCAAAACAGTGCTGACCAAGCTCGGCATTACCCGCTTTGACGCACAAATGGGATCGCTATCGGGCGGTCAGCGCAAGCGTGTAGCACTTGCGGCTGCACTTATTACGCCTTCTGAGCTGCTGATTCTGGATGAGCCTACCAACCATATTGATACCGATTCGGTGGCCTGGCTGGAACAATATTTGCAGAAACGGCGCGGCGCGCTGCTGATGGTTACGCATGACCGCTACTTCCTGGAGCGGGTAGCCAGCGTAATGCTGGAGCTGGACGGCGGGCGCCTCTACCGGTACGAAGCAAACTATTCCCGGTTTCTGGAACTGAAAGCCGACCGCGAGGAGCGTGAGGCCTCAGCAGAGCAGAAACGCAAAAACCTGCTGCGCACCGAGCTGGCGTGGATTCGGCGCGGAGCCAAGGCCCGTTCAACCAAGCAGAAGGCCAGAATCGACCGCTTTGAGAAGCTCAAGGAAAGCACAGGAGGAAGCTCGGCGGGATCACTGGACATTTCGGTGGCTTCGACGCGGCTGGGCCGTAAGATCATCGAGATGAAGGACCTGACCAAATCCATGGACGGGCGGATTTTGATTAAAGACCTGACCTATATCGCAGTACCGCAGGACCGGGTGGGCATCGTCGGTCCAAACGGCAGCGGCAAATCCACTCTGCTTAATCTCATTGCCGGGAAGCTGCAGCCGGACAGCGGTGAGGTTCAGCTGGGCGCCACGGTCAAGCTGGGCTATTTCACCCAGGAGCATCAGGATATGGATGACAGCATGCGGGCGATTGAATATGTTAAGGAAGAGGCAGAGGTGATCCGTACAGCTGACGGCAGTGTGATTACGGCAGGCCAGATGCTGGAACGCTTTCTGTTCCCTCCGGCCATGCAGTGGACGCCGATTTCTAAGCTGTCCGGCGGCGAGAAAAGACGCCTGTATTTGCTGCGCGTCCTGATGGGAGCACCGAATGTGCTGCTGCTGGATGAGCCGACCAATGACTTGGATATCGGCACACTATCAGTACTCGAAGACTACCTCGATGAATTCCCGGGTGTCGTCTTTACCGTATCCCATGACCGCTATTTTCTGGATCGTACCATCGATAAGCTGATCGCATTTGAGAACGGCCAAATCCGCTTACATGTCGGGGATTACAGTGAATATGAAGAATGGCTGGCGAAGAATGTACCTGCGCAGAGCAGCGCGGACAAAGAAATGAACAGCAAACAGAGTACCGTTCAGGAGCCGGCTGCGAGTCCTGCGGCTGCCCCTCCGGCCAGGGAAAAAGTCAAATTCACCTTCAAGGAACAGCGTGAATACGAGACAATTGATGAGATGATCGGACAGGCGGAACAGCATCTCGTGGATATCACTGCGCAGATGGAAGCGGCCTTTGCCGACTCGGGCAGACTGCAGGAGCTGGTCGAACAGCAGCGGCAGGGTGAAGCGGAGCTGGAGCGGTTGATGGAGCGCTGGACGTATCTAAATGAGCTTGCAGAGAGAATTGCCGGCAAATGAACATTTGCGAAGCAGCATTTCAGAAGTCAGGAGGCGGCTGCCTGTGAAATATACGATGCAGGATGCCGTAGCCCTGCGCAGCGCTGGCCAAGCGGAAGAGGCAAGAACAATTCTGCTTGACCTCCTGGCAGAAGACGGGGAGAATGCAGAGCTGCTGTACCAGCTGGCTTGGACGCATGATGTGCTGGGTCTTGAACGGGAGGCTGTTCCCTATTATGAACAGAGCCTTGCGTTAGGGCTGCCTCAGGATCAGCGGGCTGGAGCGCTGCTTGGACTGGGGAGCACTTATAGAACACTGGGAGAGTACTCCCGTTCCAGGGAGGTGCTTCAGCAAGGAGCCCGGGAATATCCGGAGCGCAAAGAGTTCCCCGCATTTCTCGCGATGGCACTGCATAATCTGGGAGCGTATCATGAAGCGATGGAGATTCTGCTTAAGCTGCTTGCGGAAACCTCTGCTGATCCGGGAATTAAAGATTACAGCAAAGCGATCTCGTTCTATTCGGATAAGCTGGATCAGATCTGGCCGTAAAAGTCTCTACTTATCATTCATAAGCAAGCTGACAAGGCTGCTCCCAAGCCTGCCTCCTTCATCTACAAGAATCCCAAATACAACTTTACGCTGCAGCTTCCAGTTTACTGGGAGGGGAGATACAAGGTAGAGTCTTCGGTAAACGCAGCTTCAGACCGGGAGAGCATTCATTTTGTGACCAATCAGGGCGGAATTATATTTTCAATCCTGGTGTGGACTGCACAAGAATGGAAGGAGCAAGGCTTGATAACTCAGGAGGTTGCGCAAATCTGGAAAATCGGTGAGCAGGGAGACAAGGTGTTTACGATCATTCTTCCGGGCGATGTGCAGTATGATACGGAGAATGAAGAGCAGACAAGAGTATCATAAACTGGTTTCGTACATTGATCTGATCAAAACAAGCTTTAAACTCCAGGAATAGCGCATCAATCCAAATCAAGTCCATGCTGTAAAAAAGTTCTCTACCCGCGGACATACACCCGGTCAGTACAAGTGAGTATTACGATGAGGAAACTATGGTAGCTCAATGCCTGATCGGCAAATCCGAAACGGGGCTTCGCGTTCTGGACCGAAATAAGAAGGATGAGCGAATTGCCAGAAGCGGAAGGCCAGGATAACATTCATATGAAAAAGAAGCAGAGCCAGCACGGGAATTCCGCTGATTCTGCTTCTTTTGTATTCGTTCATTTGCCGCCCGCCACGGCAATCATCTGCACGACCGGACGGGAGTCACCGGTCAGAATAGCTTCGTCAGCATTCATCTGTGAGGAGCCGTCGCCGTCGAGAAAGATGCCTTCCCGTCCATTGCCGGGAACGGTTTGCAGCACAGCTGTACGGAACTCTTCTGCCGTACAGAGTGTTGGCGTGACGATCAGCCACAGCTTCCCGGTTTCGTCATAGACGAGTCCGGAGCGCATCCGCTGCTCGTCTGCGTAAGGCAGATGCTCGGCAGCACTGGCAGCTGCCCACAGCCCTTCCTGCTGCAGATTCATGCTGATGCCGCCCTGAGCCCAGTAATGACTACGGTCGCTGACGGACAGCTCATCACCCGAGGAGACGGTCTGTACCGACAGCCTGCCGGCAGCTCCGTCCCAGACCAGCGTGCCGCGTGCATATTTAGCGTTGAACCAGCCGGAGCCATAAGCGCCCTTGGTGCCATTCACCGGAACATCATCCATGATCGACACCGACAGGAGATCAGTACCATAAAAGAAGCCGCCGTTAATGCCGTAAGCGGGAACCCTGCGCAAATCAGAACCAGCGGTCCTTAGAATGATGTCTTCCGGAGCGACTGCCATCATATGCAGCTGAACCTGACCGGGACTTACCGCTTCAAGATACTCATAGTCATGCGGGAGGCCGCTGAAGGCCCCCCGCACTTGTATCTCCGGCTTGTTCAGCAGAACTGCCGATATCACGATCACAAGAGCAAGCAGGACAAGCAGAGCGATGCTAAGCGGCCATCGCTTGCGCATCCATATCCGCCGCAATTTACCGCTTACGGCTTCAGTTTGCACCGACATAGGCGGCAAGCAGCTTGGCTGTGTTCAGGACAGCCTGCTTATGAGTGCGCTCCATGGAGTGGGAGGCATGCACCCCCGGACCGATCAGTGCAGCACGGATGTTGTTGCCGCCGCGCAGCGCAGCGGAGGCATCTGAGCCGTACTGCGGATAGATGTCAACCGCAAAAGGAATCGCCAGGCTGTTCGCCAGATCGATCAAACGGCCGGTCATAGCATAGTCATAAGGGCCGGAGGAATCCTTGGCGCAGATGGAAACATCCGTTTCCTTGCAGCTCAGGTCATCCCCCATGGCGCCCATGTCTACCGCAATGAATTCGCTGATTTCACCTGGAATCCATGCCGTACCGTGGCCGACCTCTTCGAAGTTGGAGATCAGGAGGGACAGATTGTGAAGCGGCTTCCAGCCTTCACGCTTGATGCTTTCCAGCAGGCCGAGGAGGGCGGCTATACTGGCTTTGTCATCCAGATGGCGTGACTTGATATAGCCGCTTGGTGTAATAACCGCACGGGCGTCAAAGGAGATGAAATCACCGACCGCAATACCAAGCTTCAGCACATCATCTTTAGTGGAGACAAGCTCGTCGATCCGGATTTCCATATTCTCCTCGGCCCGTTTGAAGTCACGCGCATCGGCGTAGACATGCACCGAGGGATGGCTGGTTAGAATGGTGCCGGTATAAGTCAGACCGCTGCGGGTATGAATGACGCAGTATTCATTTTCGATGCTGTTCATTGTAAACCCGCCGACAGAGGTCAGGCGCAGCGTACCGTTTGGCTTAATGGAGCGGACCATCGCGCCCAGTGTGTCCACATGCGCGCTAATGCCAATGGTGCGGGAAGGATCAAGCCCGGGCACGCTGAGAATAATGCCGCCTTTCTCGTTCCAGCTGAGCGGAACGTTCAGCGCAGCCGCTTCCCCGGCTACGAGCCGCATAACCTCAGCGGTGAAGCCGCTGGGGCTGGGAGTATCGAGCAGTTTTTTGAGAACGGATAGAATATAGTCTTCATTTGGCTGAATTGTAAGCAAGATTAAGCCCTCCAGTTCATACTTGATTTAGAATCGGTGGTAAATAACTTAGCGCTCCAGGTTCGGCTCTTCAGCCAGGCTGTCATGCTGGGCTTGAGGAGATAAGGGATCGAACGCGTTTCCCGCATTCCGCAGCTTGGACAGCTCTGCGTTCAGGACCTTAATTTGCTTCTGCAGCTTGTACTGGCGGAAAATACCGTAGGAACCAACGATAACCCCGCCGATGACCGCGCAGCCCAGAATAACAAGGATAAGCGGGAGCTCGATCTGATCGAAGCCGAAATTGACCTGGACCGGATCTACGTTGATCACTGCGAATACAGCTGTAAGCAACGCAAAGATTAAACCTAAAATTAGCGACCATTGCAGTTTCATATGATATCCTCCCACTTTGACAGTGTAACAGTATAAATCCCCTGCCCGCGGGGGCAAGGGATTACCTCAATCCTAAGCTGTATGATTTATTTGGTCAACTGTTCCATCTGCTCGATGACGCTCTCGAAGACACTCATTGCTTCACGGATCGGTTCCGGAGAAGACATGTCTACACCGGCTTTGGCCAGGATATTGATCGAATAATCACTGCCGCCGCTCTTCAGGAAGCCGAGGTAGCGGTCCACCGCCGGTTTGCCTTCCTCCAGAATCTGTTTGGAGAAGCTGGTTGCCGCGGAGAAGCCGGTAGCATATTTGTAAACATAGAAGCTGTTGTAGAAATGCGGGATCCGCGCCCATTCCATTTCGATATCCTTATCGACCACCATGTCCTTTCCGTAGTACTTCACATTAAGGTCATAGTAGATAGCCGACAGATCCTGCGGGGTCAGGGATTCGCCGTCTTCAGCACGCTGGTGGATAATCTTTTCGAACTCAGCGAACATAGTCTGACGGAATACCGTTGTACGGAACTGGTCAGCGTAGTAGGTCAACAGATACATTTTTTCTTTCGGATCCGTCGACTTGTTCAACAGATAGTCCATCAGCAGCGCTTCATTCGTTGTAGAAGCCACTTCGGCGAGGAAAATCGTGTACTGTGCATCACGGTACTTCAGCGTATTATCCGAATAGTACGAATGCAGGGCGTGACCCATTTCATGCGCCAGTGTAAACATGCTGTTCAGGTTGTTGTTATGGTTCAGCAGTACATACGGATGGGTGCCATAGGCTCCCCAGCTGTAAGCTCCGGTGCGTTTGTTTTCATTCTCGTAGACATCGATCCAGCCCTTGTCGTAGCCTTCCTGCAGCACACTGAGGTAGTCTTCTCCAAGCGGCTTCAGACCTTCTTTGGTAATTTTTTTTGCTTCTTCAAAAGTAATATCCAGCTTATATTCATCCACCAGCGGAGCGAACAGGTCATACATATGTAGTTCATCAACGCCAAGCAGCTTCTGGCGAAGCTTCATGTAACGGTGCATCAGCGGCAGACTCTCGTGAATGGTATCGATCAGGTTGGTGTAGACTTCCTTGGGAATATTATCGCCGTAGAGCGACATTTCCAGCACGGACGGATACTTGCGGACCCGCGAGTAGAAAACATTTTTGTTAACATTTGCACTAAGTGTGGCGGCGATAGTATTTTTTTGCTTGCCATAAGTCTCATAAACGGCTTTAAAAGCGTTCTTGCGAACTTCGCGGTCCGGACTCTCCAGGAACTGAATATAACTACCGTGAGTCAATTCCACTTCCTTGCCTTCTTCATTTTTGATCTTGGGGAATTTGAGATCGGCGTTGTTCAGCATGCCAAAAATATTCTGCGGTGCCTGGGAGATGTTTCCCACCTGGGCAAGCAGAGCTTCCTCCGCTTTGGAGAGGACATGTGCCTTTTCACGCTTCATTTCTGTCAAGGTAAAGGTATAAGCGGAAAGGGCAGGATCAGCGATGAACTGATCGAGCTTCTCTACAGGCAAAGCCAGAATTTCAGGGGTTACAAAAGAAAGAGCTTCACCAGCTTCGACACTCAGCTTTTTCGCTTTTTGCGTAAGCGCCTGATAGGTCGGTGCGGCGGTGTCCTCATCCTGGCGCATATGTGCATATACATAGAGGCGTTCGGTTAGCAGAGACAATTGGTCATCCAGCTCAAAGCATGCTTTAAGCTCTTCCGGCGTATCCAGTTTGCCCTGGAAAGCGGCGGCTTTTTTAATCAGCTCTTTGACTTCGCTGTATTCAGAATCCCATTCCGCCTGCGATGCAAACATATCTTCAAGCTTCCAGCGGTTTTCGGCGGGCACTTCACTTCTCTTCAATAACTGTTCCATAGAAATCCTCCTTAAATGATGAGATGTAGCAGGCATATTATTCTGTGCTGCAGCGCTTGCGAAATCACCCGGAAGCAGGCACAGCGCTAACAGAAGCGATAGAGATTTGACGGTAAAGGACATAACCTGTGCCTCCTGGATTGTAAAGTCGGCTTAGTATGCCCTGCCAAATTCTGATGTATGAGCTGCTTAGAGAGTTATGCCAGCAAGCTATAAATAATGAAGATAAAAGCTAAAGCAATCAGAATTACAGCGGTCAGCGCCATGCCGCGCTTAAGGCGCGGCGGCACTTTTTCCTTGCCCATAATGAGCACGGCACCAAGACAGAGGACTACTATAACGAATATAACCAGATTCTCGTTATCCATGCCCCTCTATACCTGCTTGAAAGCTGCGATGATATTCTTGTATTCTTCTTCGTTATCTTTATAGGATTCTTTGTTAAACCGGTTATTGACCCATTGCATCATGGCCGGCCGGCTCATAAAAGTATGCGTTTCTTCTCCCCATTGATCGGAAATTTCCCGGAGGACAATGTAGCGTCCCTGAACCTCAACGGTCATCATATTCCATTTGTCTGTTTTGTATATTTCATGTTTTTTGATCATTGTCATTACCACCCTGGCGATTTTTGGCTTTTGGGTCAATGATAACGCACCGGGTCAGTGAAAAGCAAATTAAATCATTAATAAAGGGAAATGATGGATTGCTTTGCAGAATTAGCTGGAGTATAATGTAAGCATACGCCATATATGGCGGTATTTTTTAGGAGGTTGTTCATTTGAAAGGTACAGTAAAATGGTTTAACGCAGAAAAAGGTTATGGTTTCCTTCAAGTAGAAGGCGGCGAAGACGTATTCGTTCACTTCTCAGCTATTCAGGGCGACGGATTCAAGACTTTGGATGAAGGCCAAGCGGTTGAATTCGACATCACCGACGGTAACCGCGGTCCACAAGCAGCTAACGTAGTTAAATTATAAGAAACGGCTGGACAGATTATCTGTCAGCTGCAATATATATTTGATTAATGGCAGGCACTTGCAAGAGTGGTAACCAACAGCTTACAGAGCACACAGTTCTTCCGGGAACTGTGTTTTTTTATGCTTAATAAGACCTGCGCCGCCCCTAAGGGGCAGTGCAGATCTTATTTTGATTGCTAAGAATTAGAGCGGAGCCTTCTCTGCAGGAGCCGCTTCCTGGAGTGCTTTTTTCTTGAGATAACGGGTAGAAGATCCGCCGATATCCATCAGATGCTTAGAGAGAAAGCCGATGAATGCAAGTACCGAAAAGCCCATGGCGACCAGATAAAAGAGGCTCCGTCCGGAATCCTCATATATAAGCCCTCCGAAGGTACCACTTAGCAGTCCTGACACACTGGACCAGACTACCGTGAAAATCGCCAGACCGGTCGCTCGGAGGTGGTCGGGAATAATGCGTGTAATATATCTGACAGCTGTTACATAAAAAATGCCGAACGAAATGCTGTGCATGGCCTGGATGGCAATAATCGCGCCGGGTACATCCGCAATCGACATGAAGAGAAAGCGCAGGCCATACATCAGGCTGGCAAAAGCGAGCAGAGGAAGCTCTTTGAACCGTTCCCCGTATTTGCTAAGCAGGAAAAAGATTGGAATCTCGCTTAGCGCAGAAGCAAGCAGCGCCCAGCCGATGACCTCATCACCCGCATTCATGCTCTTCAGACTAAGCGTAAGAAAGGCTTCATTCATCCGGTGGCCAAGCGCCAGCACAAACACGCAGCTAAAGAACCATAGCACTTCTTTTTGCAGCAGGATTTCTTTAAGCCCGCCGCTCTTTGCGCTTAGTTTGGCAGAACCCTTACTGTTGTCCGGTTCACCTTCGGTCCGCTTCACATCTTTCAGTCCGAGGGTGATGAAAAGTGCGGCTACTACAATAACAATACATACACCGATACTATAAGAAGAGCCGAGTGCTCTCAGTACATATCCGATCGTAAGCGCAAAAAAAGAATATCCCAGCGAGCCAAATACTCGAATAGCAATAAAGTTCCGCCCATGACGCTGTGCGATTTTGATAGCCATCGTGTCTGCGAGAGGGAAAACAGGGTAATAGAAGAAGTAGAAAAGGGTTAAAATAAGCATCACCATCCCAAAGTCCGTGGCTTTGGCCAGCATTATAGCGGTAACAAGCTGACCTGCAAGCAGAATAGCCATAATCTTTTTGATGGTACCCAGCCGGTCGCTCATCATGCTCCAGAACAGATTGGACAGGATTGAGATCAGGGGTCCAAGGGAATACAATAGGCCTACCTGCGAACTGCTAAAGCCGAGATGGGTATAAAATAACGGGAAATAAGAAACTACCAGCACACTGGTGCCATAGAGCGTAAACATAAAGGAACGCAGCCAGTTTTGGTCACTATACTGCCCGCCGGTCCGTCCGGATTCCATGAAATTGCACTCCTTAAGGTTCAAATACGAGTAGTATAGCATAAAGGAAAGTCGCGGTGTTTGTTAAAAGCTTGTTTAAATTGTGCTATTTCTGAATCTTTCAACGTTTTGCGAAAGTGATTTTGTTGTTTGTACAAATACGCTCTGCATATTATAATAATGATGATTTGGATAAGGAGACAACAATGTGGAGGCACTGTCATTGAATGAATTTGAGCAAGGCCGTTACCTAAGCCCCAGAAGCCCAATAGGGCTCATGAGCAGGGTCTATAAGTACGTGCTGCCGGAAGTGCGGGAATGTCTTCACTTTTGGCGCCAAGATGCGGAAGGGATTCCCGATCCCGAACTCCGGAAACAAGCGCTTGCCAGCATTGAAACCAAACAGTTTCATTGTGAAGGCGGTGGTATTTATGCTGCCGGCAATTTGTCGATGAGACATATACTGATTCCGCTTATTGTCGCTTATCAAACGATCAGTGATTATTTGGACAATCTGTGTGACCGCAGTACCTCGCTGGATCCGGCCGATTTCAGGCTGCTGCATCAATCAATGCTGGACGCAATTAATCCTAAAGCTGAACCTGTCAATTATTATGCATTGCGCAGTGAGCAGAATGACGGCGGATATCTTCACAGGCTTGTCCGAAAATGCCAGGAGATGACGGCTTGTTTACCGGGCTATGCTGCGGCAGCTGCGGAGATTCATGATCTTGCCGTGCTGTATACGGATTTGCAGGTGTACAAGCACATCCGCCCCGAACTCAGGGAAGCTGCCCTGAAGGAATGGTGGGAGGTAGAAGGAAAGCGTGCTCCGCATCTTCACTGGAATGAATTTGCGGCGGCAACCGGCTCTACACTGGGAGTGTTCATGCTTTTCCTGGCCTCTTGTGATCCCCGGCTAAGCACATCGAAAGCGGCTTCGATTCGTGCAGCGTACTTCCCGCATCTTTGCGGATTGCACATCATGCTCGATTATCTGATTGATCAGGACGAAGACCGGGCCGGCGGAGACCTCAATTTCTGCAATTATTATGACAATACTGATACCATGCTGAATCGGATCGCTTCCATCGTGGAGTGGGCCCGCAAGGATGTCCAGAACTTACCTGAGACCTCAATGCATCGTATGGTCATCGAGGGGCTTCTGGCACTTTATTTATCCGATCCAAAAGTCAGCGAACAGCGGGAAGTTCGTTCGGTATCCAAGCGATTAATGAGAAAAAGTCCGCTGACCAGATTGTTCTTCTTCGTCAACAGCCGCTGGATACGCAAACACATGTATTAAATGCTGTGAAGCAGCTATTCCGTCTCTGGAATCCTAAGCTTCACACAATTTTAAGGAGGAACTAACAGGATGGCAAATGTAAAAAGAATCGCAGTATTAACCAGCGGAGGAGACTCCCAGGGCATGAATGCGGCCGTTCGTGCGGTTGTCCGCAGTGCAATCTATTACGGAATTGAAGTATTCGGTATTCAACGCGGCTACCAAGGCCTCTTGAACCGGGATATTTTCCCGATGGATCTGCGCAGTGTTGGTGATATTATCCAGCGCGGAGGTACCATCCTGCAGTCTGCAAGATGCCTCGAATTCGTGAAGCCGGAAGGACAGCAGAAGGGTGCGGATATCCTGAATGAAATGGGAATCGACGGCCTGGTAGTTATCGGCGGCGACGGTTCTTACAAGGGCGCTAACAAACTCAGCAAGCTCGGTATCAACACGATGGCTTTGCCGGGTACCATTGACAATGATATTTCCTTCACAGACTACACCATTGGTTTTGATACAGCGGTAGGTGTAGTTGTAGATGCAATCAATAAGCTTCGTGACACGATGTCCTCCCACGAACGTTCTTCCATCGTCGAAGTAATGGGACGCCACTGCGGAGATATCGCGCTGCACGCAGGTCTGGCTTCCGGAGCAGAAACGATTCTGGTTCCGGAAATGCCATATGATCTTAATGAAGTGGCCGACCGGATGAAAGACAATTTTGCCAGAGGCAAACGCCACAGTATCGTAATTGTTGCTGAAGGCGTAGGTAAAGGTGAAGATGTAGCGCAAGCCCTCAAAGACCGTCACTCGACACTCGATGCCCGGGTAACCGTTCTGGGACACATCCAGCGCGGAGGTACACCAACTCCTGGAGACCGTAATCTGGCCAGCCGTTTAGGTGACTTCGCGGTACGCAAATTGATTGAAGGCGAATCAGATAAAGCTTGCGGAATCATTAAAGGCGAATTAACGCTTACTGATATCGATAAGGTTGTTAACACGAAGAAGGGCTTCGATACTGAATTGTACGAGCTGGCTTCCCGCTTGTCCCAATAGTATCTACTTAAACCGCAGCCGCCTAGAAATAGGCGGTTTTTTACATTTGACAATATACCCCCACCGGTATACTATAAACCCCATAGGGTATATAACTAGGAGGGTAAACATGAACCGGAAAATTGTCATTATAGGTGGAGTAGCGGGAGGCGCTTCTGCTGCTGCAAGATTGCGCAGACTGAATGAGCAGGATGAGATTGTTATGTTTGAGCGTGGTGAACATGTATCCTTTGCCAATTGCGGCCTGCCCTATTATATTGGGGAATCCATTAATTCCCGCGAGAAATTGTTTCTTCAGACGCCTGAGGGAATTAGAGCACGGTTTAATATCGATGTGAGAGTATTTCATGAAGTGACTGAGATTGTCCGTGACCAGAAGCTTATCCGGTTCCGGAATGTGAGTACAGGCGAAGCAGGGGAAATCTCTTATGACATCCTGATTCTGTCTCCGGGGGCCAGACCGGTAGTCCCGCCGATTCCAGGTATCGCCGAAGCAGGCAATTTGTTCACCTTAAGAAATATCCCGGATACTGACCGGATTAAAGCTTATGTCGATGATAAGCAGCCCAAGCATGCGACAGTTATCGGCGGTGGCTTTATCGGGCTGGAAATGGCGGAGAATCTGCGGGAGAGGGGGCTTAAGGTGACTCTGATTGACCGGGGGAGACAGCTCCTGAACCCGCTGGATCCGGAAATGGCCCGGCTCATAGAGGATCACTTTAAGCTGAACGGGGTAGAGCTCAGATTGAGTGAAGGTGTTGAGGCCTTTGAGCAAGATGGGCAGTTACTGCGTCTATCATCAGGCAGCGAGCTAAGAACCGATATGATTATCCTGGCAATCGGAGTAGCTCCGGAGAACGGATTAGCCCGGAATTGCGGCCTCGAACTTGGATTCGCCGGAGCAATTAAGGTGAATTCATCTCTGCAGACGAGCGATCCTCATATTTATGCTGTTGGTGATGCTATCGAAGTGAAGGACCGTAACCACGGTTTTGCTACTATGGTCTCACTGGCCTGGGGAGCAAACCGCCAAGGCCGGCTGGCAGCGGATCATATTAATGGAAGAGCAATATCTTATGACGGGGCGTTAGGCAGCGCGATTATCAAGACCTTTGCACTTACTGCTGCAGTTACAGGCAATAATGAAAAGACGCTCAAATCGCTTGGCGTTCCGTATGAGGCGGTTCATATTCACCCGAATTCACATGCCGGTTATTACCCGGGAGCCTCTCCAATTGCCATGAAGCTGCTGTTTAATCCGCATACAGGAGCAATCTATGGTGCTCAAGCAGTGGGAGCAGCCGGTGTAGACAAAAGGATTGATGTCATAGCGACCGCCATTCGTGGAAATCTCCAGGTGAACGAGCTGGCAGACATAGAATTGGCGTATGCTCCGCCATATTCTTCCGCCAAAGATCCTGTTAACATGGCTGGTTATGTAGCCTCTAATGTGATGGATGGACTGGTCTCCCTCATGCAATGGCATGAGGTGGATGAGTTCACTGCCGGAGGCGGACTCTTAATTGATGTCAGAGACGCGGTAGAGCTGCTGGCCGGAACTATTCCCGGCTCCGTTAATATTACGCTTTCGGAGCTTAGAGAGCGGCTGGACGAAATTCCCCGGGACCGGGAACTGGCTGTCTCCTGCCAGGTAGGCTTGAGAGGTTATATTGCTGCAAGAATGCTAACCCAGCATGGCTATAAAGTAAAGAATGTTGACGGAGGCTACAAAACGTATTCTGTAATGGCAGCAGACAGCAGAGAGACTAATTCTGAGCCAACAGCAACTGTGGAAACTGCAGGAGCAGCACAAACAGAAGCAACCGGCACTCATATAGCTGCCGGTGAGAATAGCACTGAAGTGAGTCAGCTTTTTCTGGATGCCTGTGGCTTACAGTGCCCCGGCCCTATACGCAAAGTCTATGAGACTGTGAATTCCATGCAGGAGGGACAGAAGCTGGAGATCGCCGCGACGGATTTCGGGTTTGCCGCAGATATTAAGCAGTGGTGTCTTTCAACGAATAATACCCTGGAATCTGTCGATGTCTCCGCAGGTAAGGTGAAGGCGCTGCTCCGCAAAGGCGTAGGTCAACAAACTGGCGAACTACCCTCCGCTCCGGCATCCGCTGACAAGGACGGTACGACTATGATCGTGTTTAGCGGGGATTTGGACAAAACGATTGCCTCTTTTATTATTGCCTCCGGTGCAGCCGCTATGGGCAAGCAGGTCACGATGTTCTTTACTTTCTGGGGACTAAATGTTCTGCGCAAGGGAGGGGCATCAGCAGTGAAGAAAAAGGGGCTCGACAAGATGTTCGGGATGATGATGCCGCAAGGCACCCGTAAGCTGCCGTTATCCAGAATGAATATGGGCGGTTTAGGAGCCAGGTTGATCCGTCATACGATGGGCCGCAAAAATGTGGACTCTCTTGAGGTGCTTATGCATGAGGCGCTTAAAGCCGGCGTTAAGCTGATTGCTTGTACAATGAGTATGGACATCATGGGAATCAAACAAGAAGAGTTGATCGCAGGCGTTGATTATGGCGGGGTCGCAAGCTATCTTGGAGCCGCCGAAGACTCCGGAGTTAATCTATTTATCTAAGCCGCTGATTCATAAATAAACCCGCTTTCCACAGTACTTAAGGGTGGAGAACGGGTTTGTTTTTTTAAGAATATATAGTGAGGTGTATTTATCCTGTAATATCAACAGACTGAACAGAAAAACTCCGCTGAACCTTAACCAGCCGTGAGAGAAGCAGGATCGCTCCGATGGCCAGGCCGGTAATCAGTCCGATCCAATAACCGTAAGCACCCATATCGGTATAGGTAGCCAGTAGAAAGCCGGTAGGGAGTCCAATAACCCAGTATGCCGCGAAGCAAATGATAAACGCCGGATTGACATCCTTATAGCCTCGGAGTACCCCTTGGGTAGGCGTTGCAATAGCATCGGAAATTTGGAAAAAGATTGCATAGATCAGAAAATGCTGAATGAGTGTGATTACCTCAGGTTCGTCCGAGTACAAACCGGCAACCGAATTGCCGGCGAACAGCAGGACCAGAGCTGTCAAAAGTGAAAGTGCCGCTGCGGAGCCGATGCCCATGATGCTATACTGGCGGGCGTCCTTCAATCTGCCTGATCCGCTCTCAAAGCCGACGAGAATCGTTAGGCTCATACAAATACTTAGCGGAATCATGTACAGCGTGGAGGCAAAGTTGATTGCCGCCTGATGGGCGGCGATCGTTACTGTATCGAAGCGGCTCATCAGCAGCGTCACCGCCGAGAATACGGCAGTCTCAAAGAAGATGGAAAAACCGATCGGTACGCCAATTTTAAGCAGTTCTTTAAAGCTGGAGTTTTTCTGTTCAGTCTGTTGATATTACAGGATAAATACACCTCACTATATATTCTTAAAAAAACAAACCCGTTCTCCACCCTTAAGTACTGTGGAAAGCGGGTT
>CAKMKL010000021.1 GCA_927443375.1 uncultured Paenibacillus sp.
TGTGAGCATTTCTGGAATTTTAACTTTTCCGGCTTTATCCAAGTAGTATACAGTCATTGCTACAGGAACATTGTTCTTCACAGTAACCATTACATTTACGGATTTGTCAGTGCTCGTACCGATGAAGATACCGTCGAAGTAAGCTGCTTTATCCACTTTTACAAGTTCTGCTTTTTCGTAAGCTCTGTCTACTGCAGTCTTAAATCCGTTACTGCTTGATGTTGCGCCGGACACTGCATCAACCTGTTGTGCGCCTTCTTTGGTGCCAGCTGCCAGGAAGCTTGCAGTGAGCTGAGGAATAGCCTTTTGCACTTCAGCATAAGCTGCTTTGCCCAGGTCTACAAGATTCATACCTACGCGGGAAAGAACAACATTTACGATCTTGCCGTTACGCAGGGTAACCTCCGCTTTGTTCGTACCTTTATCATAAGCATTACCGTAAGAGGTGAAAGTACCGTCTTTATAGGTGCCTTGTACCTTGGAAGCATTAGTCAATGCATCAGTCAGTGCTGCTCTTGCTGCTGCAGACAAAGCCTCTTGGCCTGCAACATCAGCCAATTGCACGCCTTTATCAAGCAGACCTGTTGTCAGCTGTTCAACCAGTGTTTTTTGGTCAGCAGTCAGTTTGTCATCGGCAATAAGCTTGCCGTCTGTTCCAAACAGGCTGAGTTTAATTCCGGTTACTTGATCAGCTGCAACATCAACCAGCAGCAGGATTTTGGATTGATTATCCACACCCGCGAATTTGCCGTCGAAGTATTGGCCTGCTGCAGGAACCTTCAGGGCTTTTTCAAATGCTCTTTCAACAGCCTGGTTCCAGCCGTGGCTGCTTTCAGTAGCGCCGGAAATACCGTCTACCTTTTCATCATAATTAGCGATATAAGAACCGTTAGCAAGCAATTTTGCAGTCATAGGAGCGTTAGCTTTTACCACTTCGGCATAAGCTGTTGTGCCTCTGTCAATCAGGTTGGTTCCAAGTCTGTACAGTTTCACGTCTACCAGTTTGCCGTTACGGATAACAACATCGGCTCTTTCAACGCCTACGCTTCTAGCAGTACCGTAAGAAGAATAGAAACCGTCAACATAAGCAGAGGTGTTGTTGATTTTGGCATTTTGTTCTGCATCCCAGAAAGCGTTGATGGCAGCTTTGGATTCAGCTTCATAGCCGGCAACCGGCTGTGCGGAAGATCCTTTGGCGAGCAGTACAGGTGTAATTGCTGCAATTGCCGCAGTTTGTTCAGCTGTGTATGCTTTTTCGTCAACGAAGCTGCCAGTGCTGGTCATCGGATACAGCTTCACTGCTGTAAGGCTGTTAGCATCATAGCTTGCGAATACAGCATATTTACCTTCAGGATCAACACCCATATGGTCGCCTGCGAAGTAAGTAGCATCTGCCGGTTTCACTTTCAGTGCTCTTTCAAACGCTCTGTCCACAGACAGCTTCCAGCCGTTGCTGGAGCGGGTTGCGCCGGATACAGCATCTACTGCTGCTGCACTGTCTCTGGTTTGACCTAGCAGTCTATCTTTCATCAGACCGTAAGCTACCCACACGCCGCTATAGTTGTTGCTGACCGTGTTGTCGATGATTTTCGGGTTGGTTCTCATCAGCACGATATCAGCGATCTTTCCGTCTTTAATCGTAACCTTTGCGCCTTCAGTACCCTTGGAGTAAGCATTGCCGTAGGCAACATATACGCCGTCTTGATATACGTTCTGCTTAACCGTCACAGGCTTAGCCGTTGCAACCGGTTTTGCTGTTGCTTTTGCTGTTGCGGCTGGTTTTGCTGTTGCTTTTGGCGTTGCCGTCGGTTTTGCTGTTGCCTTTGGTGTAGGCTTCGCAGTTGGTTTTGGCGTTGCAGCAGGTTTTGCTGTTGCTTTTGGTGTTGCTGCCGGTTTTGCTGTCGCTGCCGGCGCTTCTTCAGAAGCTGCCGAAACTGCATCCACCGTCAATTTCAGAGCAGGTGCGTTAATCGTGTAAGCGAATGGCGCAAGCAGTAGAGCCGCGCTGATTGTCAAAGTAACTAGTTTTTTCAATGCATATTCTCCTTTACCAAATCCCAGTAGTATATAGCTCTTCGAAAAAATCCCCCTGCTGGTCCTCTCCCGTCCTTTCTTACGAAGAACAACTTGTCTCTTCATAAGAAATCATCCCCCCTCTCCCGTTCCTTCATGACCCAGTTGTGTGCTTCAGAAGATGCGTTTACTTATTTACTAATACTGCAAAAGGTGAAACAATTCACATAAAAGGGTGAATTAATTCACATAAAAACTATTAACCTCTCAGAGGTAATTTCTGGCTTGATGGTATCAAATTTAAGCTTCTTTTCTCTGTATATAAAATCACACACCCTATAAGAAAAATCACTATTTGCGATTAACGTAAAAAATATATTTGATTTTACTCTCAAATTCTCCCATTTACTCCGTCTTATGAGATTCCTATGATTTTATGTATTGTACTTCCAATAACGGTTGTGATATTTTAAAACGATGTCAAGTCCCTGAAAGTGAGCGACCGCTAAAATGAACCCGTCTCCTATCGGAGTTATTCTTGCCCAAATCGGAACACCCGAAGCGCCAAACGCCATAGCAGTCCGCACCTATCTGCGCAGGTTTTTGTCGGACCGCCGAGTGAAGATTGGCTTTCCTTTCTCGCACAAATGGTTACTGACAATGCTCAGGGATGGCTGGCAGCAGAAGACCCCCTGATTCAGTCCTAAACATCCTTGCTGGCAACTTCAAACCGCCTTCTTCTAAACAGGAGACTAGGCATAATCCTCATTATATTTCAAAATAAGCCGCTAATCTCAGCTGTAAACTGGCAGATCTAGCGGCTTTTATATTTGAATTCACTCTATGGCTTGCGCATGAAGCTTACGCGGTTAATTGTTTGTATTTAGCGGTCAGTTCCTCGAACCAATTCTTATCCTGCAAGGCCAAGGCAAAATCAATCAATTCAGCAATTTCAGCCGGCTGCAGCTCCGGAGAATCATTGAAGCAAACCTCAGCTGTTGCCGTTGCCAACCCATTCATACCATCAGCAAAATCGTAAGAAAACTTAAGCTTGATGTCACTCTCCATAAATTCATTGCGGAGGAAATACAGCACTTCACACATCAAAAACGGTCTGACATGGTTATCGAACACACAATCCATGACCTTCGCCCAATATTGCTGGTTGCTGAGATGCAGCTTATCATTGGTTAGCAGATATTGCTCCCCCCGAAAATCATTAACAAATCTGAGCTCAAGCGGCTCCATCTTAAAAATACCGGCAATTTGCTTCATTGTGATATTCACAATGTCCTGTGTATCTAATCTGATCATCTCATACACCCCGTTCCTTATATTTGAACTTTCAGTAACTGTTCTGCAAACCTGCGAATTGGTACTAATTTTAATTAATTTAACAGTATTATCGTCGAATCTTGGCGGTTTGTTAATATTTTTTATTAAAATTCTTAAAATAAATGTTTCTAAATGTGATGAATTGGTTAATATTATGCCCCTTATGACAGAACTGTAACCATTCCGGTTATTTCTGGAAGGGGAGGCTCTGCAATCCGATTGCTTTGGAATGAAAGAGAAGAAGTTTAATTAGAGTTTTATAGAGTCATTTACATAGAAAAAAGTGCCTCCAGACCGGTAACCGGCTGAAGGCACTTTTGGTAGTATACGGTGATCCGGCGTATTGCCGTCTAGCAGAATAAAGATACGAGCTGAATGCCCTCTTCCGGTGAGATCCGCACCAGACCCTTATCGGAAATCCGCAAGGTTGGAATGACTGCCAGTGCCAGCAGAGACAGGGTCATAAAAGCATAATTCAGCGTGCAGCCGGCATCATACAGTGCTGTACTGATTGCCGCAGACTGGGCGGCTACTACCTCAAACGGCTCTGCGGACATTAGTCCGGCGATGGCCAGCGGGAATAGCGTGGTACCCGTCTCTGTAATTACTGCCACACCGCCTTGAGCTTCGGCTACCGCAGCTGCTGCTTTTGCCATCAGGACATCATCATTGCCGATTACCAGCACATTGTGGCTGTCATGGGCAACCGTCATGGCAATAGCCGCCGGCTCATGGAAGCCGATTCCATCAACTATGCCTACCGATTTATTGCCGGTTCCTTTGTGCCGTTCAAATACAGCGATTTTGCAGAGGCCGTTTCCAACCTGAAGCACCCCGTTCTCTACCGGCAGCTGCACGATCAATTCTTCTGTCTCCACATGATTCTCGATGACCTTGATTACCCGGGTAGCGAGGCTGCCAGACTCCACCGGAGCATGGATCACAAAGTCTTCCGGCACCGGAAGCTGCTGCAGATGAACGGAAGACCGTACCTCCTCAGGATAGGTATAAGCCGGAAGCTCAGCTGTCATCATGCCGTTCTCAGCCACCACCACACCAGCAGCTATTGTCGTTACTACATGGACATCGGCCAGATTGCCGTCCAGCAAAATAATATCCGCACAGGAGCCCGGCGTAACCGAGCCGATATCACGGGCAACGCCGAAGCGCTCAGCGGTGTTAATGGTTGCCATCTGGAAGGCAATAACCGGCTTTACCCCTTGGGAGATTGCATGACGTACGACAAAATCCATATGTCCTTCGTCGCGCAGCGATTCCGAGCTGCGGTCATCCGTGACCAGCATCATCCGGCGCGGGTCCAGCCCGTGCTCCGTATGCGCAGTGATCGTCTTCGCTACATCATGCCAGGCGGAGCCGCGGCGCATTTTGGCATACATCCCCAGGCGGACGCGTTCGATGACATCCTCAGCCGTTACACATTCATGGTCACCGGTTACACCGGCTGCGGCATAAACTGGAAGTCTCCAGTCGCTGGACGGCCAGGTGAAATGCCCATCCACGTATCTGCCGGCGCGGAGTGTCGCCTGGAATTCGCCGAACATTTTATCATCGCCAAATACCACACCCGCGAAGTACAAGACTTCACCGATAGCGATGACATCCTCACCCCAGGTATAGGCTTCGGCAATTTCCGCTGGTCCAAGCGAGGCGCCGGTTGTTTCGAACTCCGCCCCTGCCGAGGGTACACAGGAAGCTACCTGCATATACGCAGCAAGCGGTGTGCCGCGCATTTCGTCCAGCATCAGCTTAATCCCCTTCAGCCCGAACACATTGGCGATTTCATGCGCATCAAAGAATCCGCCCGTTGTTCCCATCGGCAGCACCGCACGGGCAAATTCGGTAACGGTCAGCTGTGTGCTTTCGATATGGCAATGTCCGTCAAGTAATCCGGGAGCAATATATTTGCCGGCTGCATCAATAATTTTTGTACCTTCACCAATCGTATGAGAGACGTCCTTGCCGACATAGGCGATGCGTCCCCCTTGTACCGCAACAGACATCCCCTCCAAAATCTCCCCCGAGACCACATTGACCAGCTTTCCTCCCGTGATGACCAGAGATGCCGGCTGATCGCCGCGGGCTGTAGCCACAAGCTCAGGCACACAATCCGCAAGCGGTTTTCTTTTAAATGACATGACTTCCACTCCCTCCGATTTGCTTATATTTTAATAAAAACGGCTATGCCGCCCCTTAGCGGGACGCAAGCCGTTTCCTGGGTAATGCCTGAACCGTCCGGCTCAGCCAGACAGCCTTACTGCATTCGCGTTTTTCCAGTTGCCTATTCAGACGATTATCTTACTTTTGCCTCATATACGTCAAGTGCCGCCTGGACACCGAGGCCGGCAGGAAGAGGATGCCCATGCCGTAAAAGCGTTGCCTCAAGCGCTCCGAGTACCCGCAGCACATTATTTTCACGGCAGCTGAAGCCCATCGTGCCAATGCGCCAGATTTGTCCTTTGAGCGGCCCGAAGGAGCTGGCAATCTCGATACCAAACCGGTTAAGCAACATGCTGCGCACAGACTCCCCGTCAATCCCCTCCGGAATCCGCACACAGGTAACCACAGTCAGCTTGCTCTGCGGATCCCCATACAGCTCCAGGCCCATCGCCTGCAGTCCGGCCGCTAGCGCCTCTGCATGCATCGTATGTCTGGCATGCCGTGCCTGAAGGCCTTCCTCAAGCACCAGCCGCAGCCCTTCCCGCAGTGCATAGAGCATGGAAGTCATCTCTGTATGATGATTCAGCCGCTGCGGACTCCAGTAATCCTGGAGCATGCTTAAGTCAAAATAATTGCTTCGCACAGGAGGCAGCTCTCCCGCTTCGAACTCACCTGTTCTGAGCCCGCGTTCAACCTGCTTGCGCTTCAGCAGCTTGGCTTCCGCCCGCTCATTATACGTAACCGGCGCCATCCCTGAGGGAATCGACAGG